>NZ_JBQFMP010000047.1:0-707 GCF_056531905.1 Ruegeria sp. K11 | reverse complement strand
CCTCCATCGGCGCCTGTCCAGCGCGCCGCAGGGTCCACCGGCGAGATGTATTTGGGAACGACTTTGGTGGACGCGCCGAATGCGGCATCATCCAGTGTTTCGAGATATTCGTGGACCACGCGCGTGGCCAATTCCCGTGGCAGACCCTCCTTGCTGTCAATGCCGCGCGTCTGGTTCGCATTGGCAGGGATCAAGCTGGCATCGACGCCGAAGTTCTCGCCGCCAACCAAGCCCTCATCAATGCATCGCTGTAGCACCGTTTCGAAGAGGTGGCGGAACAGGCCGCTTTCCCGGAAACGCCCGTGTCGGTTCTTCGAGAAGGTCGAATGGTCTGGCACCGGATCGGTCAGGTCGAGCCTGCAAAACCACCTGTACGCCAGATTGACATGCACCTCTTCGCAAAGGCGGCGTTCTGATCGAATGCCTTGGCAGTAGCCCAACAACAGCATCCGGATCATCAAATCAGGGTCAATCGAAAGACGACCATGCGAGCTATAGAACGGTGCCAAAAGCGGCCGAACGTCGGACAGGTCCAGGAACCGATCAATGCCGCGCAACGGGTGATCGGCAGGAACAAACTCGTCAATCGACAACTCATAGAGCAGCACACCTTGCGCCACCTGCCTTGGTCCCATCATCGCCGCACCTCCGCTCATAAAACGAGTGAATCAGCGACACACCAACCAATCAACAGACTTTTTCAACAC
>NZ_JBQFMP010000046.1:0-818 GCF_056531905.1 Ruegeria sp. K11 | reverse complement strand
GGTTCTGTCGCAAACTCCGTCCCCACCTGTCAGATCGAACGCAGTTCTGTTAACGCGGGCTGGAATATGACAGGAGCTAACCGTGACGATCTCATTTAAGGGTGCGCACTTCCCGAAAGACGTGATTTTGCACGCGGTTTTCTTCTACCTGCGCTACGGTGTTTCTTACCGGGATCTGGAAGAAATCATGGCGGAACGCGGAGTTAATCTGGATCATGCAACACTGAACCGCTGGGTCAGTCGATATGCTGGTCTCATTGCGGACGCAGCTAGGTATAGAAAGCGTCCCGCCGACCGTTCGTGGCGAATGGATGAAACATATGTGAAAGTGAAGGGCAAGTGGGTTTATCTTTATCGAGCAATCGATAAACACGGCAAGACCCTTGATTTCATGCTGTCCGAGCGCTGGAACAAAGCCGCTGCGACGAGGTTTTTTGCCCGCGCGCTTGAGGTAAACGGTCTACCGCGCAAGATCGTCATCGACAAAAGTGGTGCCAACACGGCCGGTATCAAGGCAATCAATAAGATGCTCAAGAGCTTTGGTTGTCCAATCCCGATTGAGCTGGTCAGGCGGAAATACCTCAATAACATCATTGAACAGGATCACCGTTTCATCAAACGAAGGATTAAACCCATGCTGGGCTTCAAGTCTTTCGCTTCAGCCGCATCTGTCTTGGCAGGCATAGAACTGGTCAACATGATCCGCAAAGGTCAATTCACGCCCGGACTCCGCCCGTTTAAGCAGTTTATCCAGCTGGCGGGATAACCGCCTATCCAGTTTCGTCTATACAACTCTCAAAGAAATTTGCGACAGAACC
>NZ_JBQFMP010000045.1:0-1042 GCF_056531905.1 Ruegeria sp. K11 | reverse complement strand
GGCCAGCTGGTCGCCGTTCATCCCGCTTACGATCTGGCCTTTGATGCTTTTGCGCCAGACACCGTCCACGGCAATCCGAAGGCGCGGCAGGACTGGGCCGTCGATCAGGTTAAGAAAGCTGCCATCGCCGCGCGGCGCATGGGGCTGGATACCACGGTCAGCTTTACCGGCTCGCTGGCTTTTCCCTATCTCTACCCGTGGCCGCAGCGCCCGCAGGGCCTGATCGAGGAGGCTTTCGCCGAACTCGCCCGCCGCTGGCGTCCGATCTTTGATGCCTATGCCGACCAAGGCGTAGCGATCGGGTTCGAAATCCACCCCGGAGAGGATGTGTTCGACGGCGCGACCTTCGAAATGTTCCTTGATGCCGTGGACGGGCATGAGGCCTGCCGGATCAACTACGACCCCTCACATTTCCTGCTCCAACAGATGGATTATCTGGAATTCATCGACCTCTACCACGAGCGTATCTGCGCCTTCCACGTCAAGGATGCCGAGTTCAACCCGACCGGGCGGCAGGGGGTCTATTCCGGTTATCAGGGCTGGACCAACCGGGCCGGGCGCTTCCGCAGCCTCGGCGACGGTCAGGTGGATTTCGGCGCGATCTTCTCGAAGCTGACGCAGTATGGCTATGACAGCTGGGCGGTGCTGGAATGGGAATGTTGCCTGAAATCGCCGGAACAGGGGGCGGCTGAAGGTGCGCCCTTCATCGCGCGCCATATCATTGAAACGACGGACAAGGCCTTTGACGATTTCGCAGGCGGCGAGGTTGATCAGGCCATGATCCGATCCATGCTGGGGCTGGGCCGATGACACCTTTGAAACTGGGCATGGTCGGCGGCGGGCAGGGCGCGTTCATCGGGGCGGTGCATCGCATCGCCGCCCGGCTGGATGGTCAATGGCAACTGGTGGCCGGGGCGCTGTCATCTGACCCGCAGCGGGCCGAAGCCTCGGCGCAGGAGTTGGGGATCGAACGGTCTTATTCCGATTTCCGTCAGATGGCGCAGGCCGAGGCCGCCCGTGATGACGGGATCGACGCCGTGGC
>NZ_JBQFMP010000044.1:0-1056 GCF_056531905.1 Ruegeria sp. K11 | reverse complement strand
GTGAACCTCGAAGGCCCCAAAGCCGGTGAGGTTCTGGTGGAGATCAAAGCCACCGGCATCTGCCACACCGATGAATTCACCCTGTCGGGTGCCGACCCCGAGGGGCTGTTTCCCGCAATTCTGGGCCATGAGGGCGCAGGTGTGGTGCTGGAAGTCGGTGCAGGTGTCACCAGCCTTAAGCCGGGCGATCATGTGATCCCGCTTTACACCCCGGAATGCCGCGAGTGTGAATACTGTCTGCATCCCAAGACCAACCTGTGCCAGGCGATCCGCACCACGCAAGGCCAGGGGCTGATGCCGGACGGAACGTCTCGGTTCTCGACTTTGGATGGCGATCCGATCCTGCACTATATGGGATGCTCGACCTTCTCGAACCACACCGTACTGCCCGAGATCGCGCTGGCCAAAGTGCGTGAGGACGCGCCCTTCGACAAAATCTGCTATATCGGCTGCGGCGTGACCACCGGGATTGGTGCGGTGATCAACACCGCCAAGGTGGAAATCGGCAGCCGAGCGATTGTATTCGGTCTGGGTGGCATCGGTCTGAACGTCATTCAGGGATTGCGCTTGGCCGGGGCCGATCAGATCGTTGGCGTCGATCTGAACCCCTCGAAGGTCAATATGGCGACGGCCTTCGGCATGACCGATTTCGTGAACCCCAAAGAGGTCGAAGGCGATCTGGTCCCCTATCTGGTCGATCTGACCAAGGGCGGCGCGGATTATACCTTTGACGCCACCGGCAATGTCGGCGTGATGCGCGACGCGCTGGAATCGGCGCATAAGGGCTGGGGGGAATCGATCATCATCGGTGTGGCCCCCGCAGGGGCCGAAATCTCGACCCGTCCGTTCCAGCTGGTCACCGGCCGGTCATGGCGCGGCACCGCATTCGGCGGCGCGCGCGGTCGCACCGATGTGCCCAAGATCGTTGACTGGTACATGGAAGGCAAAATCGAGATCGACCCGATGATCACTCACACTATGAGTCTGGACGATATCAACGAAGGGTTCGACCTGATGCACCGGGGCGAGAGCATCCGCTCGGTCGTGGTGTATTGA
>NZ_JBQFMP010000043.1:0-1073 GCF_056531905.1 Ruegeria sp. K11 | reverse complement strand
ATCTTCAACTATATCGACGGCGGTGCCGATGATGAGGTGACGTATCGCGAAAACACCAACGCGTTTGACCGCTGCGATCTGCTGCCATCGGTGTTGCGCGGGGTGAAGGACGTGGACATGTCCGTCACCGTCATGGGGCAAAAGCTGGACATGCCGATCTATTGCTCGCCCACAGCGTTGCAGCGCCTGTTCCACCATCAGGGCGAGCGCGCCGTGGCGGCCGCGGCCGAGAAATACGGGACCATGTTCGGCGTGTCTTCGTTGGGAACCGTGTCGCTGGAGGAATTGCGGCAGAAACACAAGAACCCTCAGGTCTATCAGTTCTACTTCCACAAGGATCGTGGGTTGAACTCGGCCATGATGCAGCGCGCCAAAGAGGCGGGGGTCGAGGTCATGATGCTGACCGTGGACAGCATCACCGGCGGTAATCGGGAGCGCGATCTGCGGACGGGGTTTTCGATCCCGTTCCGGTTGACGTTGGGCGGCATGATTCAGTTTGCGATCAAACCGATGTGGGGCATCAACTATGTCACGCATGAGAAATTCCGCCTGCCGCAACTGGACGAACATGTTGATATGGGCGGCGGGGCCAGTTCCATCGGTGGGTATTTTACCGAGATGCTGGATCCGTCGATGAATTGGGACGACGTGGCGCAGATGGTACGCGACTGGAACGGTCAGTTCTGTCTAAAGGGCATCATGACCGTCGAAGATGCCCGCCGCGCAGCTGAGATCGGCTGCACCGGCATCATCCTGTCGAACCATGGTGGTCGCCAGTTAGATGGATCGCGCACGCCTTTCGACCAACTGGCCGAGATCGTCGACGCGGTCGGCGACAAACTGGACGTCATGATGGACAGTGGAATTCAGCGGGGCACCCATGTCCTCAAGGCGCTGTCGCTGGGGGCCAAGGCTGTGGGTGTCGGGCGGCACTATCTGTACCCGCTGGCCGCCGCCGGTCAGCCCGGTGTCGAACGGGCGTTGGGACTCATGCGGGCCGAGATCGAGCGCGACATGAAGCTGATGGGCGTCACCCGCGTCGATCAGCTTTCGCGTGACAACCTGCGGTTTCG
>NZ_JBQFMP010000042.1:0-1994 GCF_056531905.1 Ruegeria sp. K11 | reverse complement strand
ACTACCTGCTCTAGCGGTGCTAGCATTGCGACGAGGGAAACTTCCTTGACTCTATGCTGGCTAAGAACCACAAAAGTGTATTGGTGATAATCACTCGTCGCCGCGATGCTGCCGGTTACGATGATCCAATGACCTTCAGACTAATTGTAGCATGTACCCCAGCGTAGGAACGGGTTTCGCTGGGGTCTTCGCTATGAGCTCGTTCCTCGCAAGCATTCGCAATTGTCACCTGACATGCACCAGTCATTGCGTGACCCATGAAAGAAGGCGCCGTATGAACAGCACATGGCTCATAAACTGCGTGCTTGATGACCGATAGATCAGGTCTCAGGCTCCGTTTCGACCAATCATTCATCGTGTTTGCGCGCTGCATTCTTTGTTTTATCCCGACACTCTTGGTGTTGCTCTCAGGAACGCAGCTTCCTGCCCAGGTCGCGGGCAATGCCGATGGATCGGTTTGTGACGAAGGTTTCGAAAACAAGAACGGATCCTGCCAAAGAACCGACTTACCAGAAAACGCATATTTGACGGGTAGCTCATATGGCAGCGGCTGGGAATGCAATCACGGTTTTCAGAATGTGGGAGAACTTTGTGAGGAGATAAGAGTTCCTGAAAACGCCTATCTTTCATCAACCGGAGACCGATGGGAGTGCAACCGGTTGTTCCAGCGCGTCGACGACGAATGTGAAGAGGTGATTTCACCTCAAAATGGGTACGTCGAAACCCGGTTTGGCGTGCAGGAAATACACTGCAACTGGGGATTTCGTAAGGAGAACCAGGATTGTGTTGCAATAGAAGTCCCAAAAAACGGTCGTCTGAGCGACAAAAGAAGCTCGGATGGGTGGGTATGCCTCAGAGGCTACAGGGCAGCGGAGAGCGGCTGTGAGCCTGTGGCAGTTCCACAGGATGCATATCTTGCACCTGAGACTTTTTCCGGATGGAAATGCGAGCGTGGTTTTCGCGCAAACCGGGACACGTGCGTTGCGATCCTTGTACCTTCAAATGCTCACTTAAATCGAAGAGGTGATGGTTGGGAATGCAATCGGCCGTTCACGAGACAGAACGATAAGTGCACCGAAAGTGTGCCGTAACAACCGGTTGATGGAAGCCAAAGCCGCCTGACAAATCCGGAAGGACCAAGCCGTGAACCATAACTCGATTGACGAAAACTTGGGTAAAAGCCTCAAAGCTGAAAAGGCGCGTCGCCGGTCCTACGGGATTAAAATATCTGTGGCGTCGGCGGTGCTTGTTGCGGCGATAATTGTGGTGGTGTTTCTCTGATGCGTAAAAATGCCCCTCAAGTAACCCTTCCCGGTTCAAAGATGTCAGCTCGTGGTCTGGAAGAAAGAGCATTTCAGGACCGCAGTGTTCGTAAGGCGCGGAACGCTGACGTATCTGGTGTGATCGAGGAAGAATTTGGAAAGTACTTGATTAAAGCTGGCGTTCTGAGCGGCAATAGTGTTGCACGAGCATTTCCCAAGCCACCAGCTAAAACGCAGGCAATGATTGCCGATGCAGTTGGCGAAACACCGGCATTGGCCATTGAAGCCTTAAAAGAATCTCTCGAAGAACGAGACAGGAAACGTAGCGGTCAACGCCGTTTGGAGGGAAACTCCGGCACCCTCGTTCCCAGTGAAAGAGAATATACCGAGGCATTGCGACAGATCAGGCTCACCCCTGCGCAGGTCACAATGCTCAAAGCACTTACAATCGCAGGCAAGGACGGTCTGACTATTGGTCACTTGTCTCAGGCGGCCGGTTACAAATCGCGCGAGGCCTCCATCAAGGTCTTTAAGAAAATCGGACTATTGATTGCTGAATACCTGGAGCTCGAACTTCCCGAAGTCGGGCCGGCACAGAATGATGGTGCTGCTCAGGTAATCGCATTTTCTCACATCGAAAGTGACAATGAACCAGCGACTTGGATCATCCATCAAGAACTGCGCGAGGCTGTTCGTTCAGTTCTATGACGTACGTTCCGGCGCCTGCTTTTG
>NZ_JBQFMP010000041.1:0-2115 GCF_056531905.1 Ruegeria sp. K11 | reverse complement strand
TGCGTACCCGGTAGTGGAACACTGGGCGTTGCGCGGCCCTTGGCACGCGCGTTGTGTTCGGTCAGAATCCGGGGTAGGTTCGCCACGTGAAGTACCTTCGGCTAATAACCACGACAGTTCTTACGGTTTTTCTGATCCTTGTTATGGGGCTTGGGAACGTCGCGCATGCGCTGTCCAATGATTGCGTTGGCGGACATTGTATTGATCACATGGCTACAACTGTTGAAGCTCAACACGCTAACCACATTTCAGCCGCTTCTGGCGGATACGACCAGCATGAGCCGGACAGTGCGACGCACGAAGGGTGCAATCCGTTCCTGTGTAACGTTCTCGCGCTTACGGCGCAGGCATTCGAAACCAAACCTAACCAAGCAGCGGTTGTGTTGGCATTGCAGGTTACAAACCTCTCGACGATCAATGAACCGGACAACCCGGACAGGCCACCTAACGCTTAAAACAGATTTCCGATGCTGTTCACGGCAGTGAACACGTTCCGGTGTGCTGCGAATTATTTGCGGCACCACTCTGTTACACAAGGTTAGGACCAGTACATGAACCGAAAACATCTCCTGATCGGCGCGTGCGCCGTGGCAGCCGTCGCTGCCTACATCACTCTACGCCCTGTCCCGGTTGAGGACGCCGCGCAGTCGGCATCTGTCGAGGGCGACGCGATGGTGGCAATTCAGATGCCGCCTATTGAAGGGAATGCGGCCATCGGGCAGCGTATATTTGAAACCGCATGCGCCGCATGCCACGGCAGCAACGCAGTCGGCGTAGAAGGCGCAGGGCCACCGCTGATCCATATTACCTATGAACCCAGCCATCATGCAGACGAGTCCTTTCAACGCGCGGTCGCAATGGGCGTCAGAAGCCACCACTGGCAGTTTGGCGACATGCCTCCGGTTGAAGGCTTGACACGTGGCGACGTGGCGATGGTCGTCGACTATATCCGCGAAATCCAGCGCGCTAATGGAATAAATTGAGGAACCGCCAATGAAGAAGCTCACCACAATTGCACTGATCTCCATGCTTGCCACAAACGCCTTTGCCCATTCGAGCGTGGACACCACCACACCCGAAAACGGCGCGACGGTTGCCGAAGTACCCTCTGAGATCAGTTTCAATTTCGCGGATGATATTCGCCTAACGAAGGTCAAAATGATCCATCAGGAGACTCATACCGTCACACTCGACCTTGGAGACCAGACAAGTTTTGGGCGCGCGTTCGCGCTCCCGCTTCAAAGCATGGGCGAAGGCACATATCGCATCGAATGGCGGGGCTTGGGTGCGGACGGGCACGCCATGCAGGGCGAGTTCACGTTCACAGTGGACTGACCATGCCCGATATCTGGGGAATAGGCGCAATACTGTCCAAGCTGATGATGTATGTCGGCATTAGTGGTTCGACTGGACTTTTGATCACTCGGGTTGCTTTTGCCGACTTGGTGCGGACTCTCAGCGATAGAATGCGTGGTCAGATTGCTCTGTTGGCGGGACTTGCGCTTGCGGGTTCTGTCCTTGGGTTCATGCTGCGCGGTGCAGCCCTAACGGGCGGAGCAGATGGTATGACTGATCCAGAAATGCTCGGTCTGCTGTGGCAGAGCCCGGTTGGCGACGTTCTCATCTATCGGGTTGTCGGAACGGTATTGATGATCGTCGGGGTATTCATGCCCCTAATTGGCCAATGGATCGCGCTTGCCGGTGGAATGATCGCGCTGTGGTCATTCGCCCAGATCGGGCATGTCCCCGAGTTGGAGATAACCGGCCTCCGTGTGCTGTTGCTCTTGCACCTTCTGGGGGTCGCGTTTTGGATCGGCGTCCTTGGACCATTACGTACTCTATCTCAACGGCCAGAATATCTGAGCAACGCGGCCATGTTGGGACATCGGTTTGGACAGGTGGCTTCGGTTATTGTCCCTGCGTTGATTTTGGCGGGACTGCTGATGGCTTGGATGTTGCTTGGCGATATGTGGGCGTTAATGACAACGGGCTACGGGCAAACCCTGCTGATCAAAATTGCACTCGTTGTCTTGGTCTTGACGTTGGCAGCCGCAAACAAGCTCCGCTTCGTTCCGGCCATGCAGTCCGGGGACGACAAAGCTGCCCGCCACTTGG
>NZ_JBQFMP010000040.1:0-2820 GCF_056531905.1 Ruegeria sp. K11 | reverse complement strand
GTGCCCTGCCACTCCACGGTGCCTGACGCGACGAACTGCGCGGCCAGTTGCGACCCCATGTCGGTCAGATCGGTTTCAGGCCCCGCGAACCGAAAGCTGGAGCCACGGGCGATCACGTTGATCCAGCGCAGCCGGGACAGGGTCGCAATCAGCTCGGCCGGGATGGCTTCGGCAATGGCGATCTGCGCGGCGTCTCCGCCGATCAGCTGAAAGGGACGGATAGCCAGCGTCGGCTTTTGCGCGGGACCGGAGACCACGTTTGTGTCGGGCTGAGAATGATCTCTGGAGGTGGTTTTGGCCTCGGTCACGTCGGCCACAAACCGAAAGCCGTGACCCCGGACGGTGCGAATGATCGCCTGACGATCTCCGTCATCGCCGACGGCCCGCCGGATTTGGCGGATGGCGGTTGAAAGCGAGGCGTCGGTGACGATCAAGTCGGGCCAGATGGCATCAAAGATCTGGTCCTTGGACACGGCGCGGTCCCGGTTGCGGATCAGGAACTGCAACAGGGCAAGGCATTTCGGCTCCAAAACGATTGGGCCGTCTGGGCCGGACAGCTCTAAAAGCGCGGTATTCAGCCGGTACGCGTCAAACTCATACACCATTGCGCCTCTTTTGCCTGATCTTCGCGGCCAACACAAACCTGTGGTTTGCGAGTAGCCCGGCAATCTTCAGCAAACCCTCAGGCAACCCTCAAGCGGCGGGCCCGGCACTGGCGTAAGCCTTCCCTGACCCGCCTTTGGTTTTGCGGGTCGTGTGTAGCTTACCTCGTCACAGGAGCCTGAAATGAAACGCCCCGGCCTGATCCTTTATGGCATTGCCGCCTACATCCTTTTCAACGTTGTTTTCCTTTACATGATCGCGTTTTTGCTGGAACTTCCGGTGCCCAAAACCATCAACAGCGGCACACCTGGCCCAGTTGATTTGGCCGTTACGGCCAATCTGGGCTTGGTCTTTCTGTTCGGCTTTTTCCACAGCCTGATGGCGCGGGACCGCTTCAAACGCTGGTGGACCACGATCGTCCCGGCCGAGGCCGAACGCAGCAGTTTTGTCCTGCAATCGGCGCTGTTTCTGGGCCTCGCCCTGTGGCAGTGGCAACCGATCCCGGCAACGATCTGGCAGGTCGGGGGCGTTTACGCATGGCTGGCCTATGCAGTCTGCGCCACGGGCGTCGTACTGGTTGTGCTTTCGACTTTACTGATCGACCATTTCGAGCTGTTCGGCCTGCGCCAGATCTGGTCGGCACATACCGAAAAACCCATGCCCGCACCGCAGTTCCGCACGCCGATGCTGTACCGATTTGTGCGCCACCCGATGCAGTTGGGCGTCACTCTGGTGTTCTTCGGTACGCCGCATATGACGGTTGGCCATCTGATCTTTGCCGGGGCGATGACCGCTTATGTTCTGATCGGCTTGTGGTTCGAGGAACGGTCTCTGGTGCGTGAATTCGGCAATACCTATCGCGCCTATCAGAAAATGGTGCCGATGCTGATCCCCCGCTTGGTCCCGATTGCCCGCAATGCTTGCAATCCCCGGCGACTTGAAGCCGTGGAGTTTGAGCGATGAAACAGGATCTTCCCGTTTTTCCGGCCCTTCACGGCTCGACCAGCAGCGGCAAACAGTGGCGTGCTTTGGCGGGCGAGATCACAGGTCAGGCGACCGTGCTTGCACCGAACCTGCCGGGCTATGGCTCGGCGGCTGCGGACAAATCGGACCGGCTGGAAATGTTGGCTAAGGTTTTGGCCGCGCAGAAGGGCAGGGTACACATTGTGGCGCATTCCTTTGGCGGTGCGGTTGCCATGAAGCTGGCCAATACCTGCCCCGAACGGGTGAGCAGTGTTACGCTATATGACCCGATCACCCCGTCACGGGACGGCGCTGACTGCCTGTCGCCCGAACTGGACGCTCTGTGGCACGAAGCGCGTCATCTTGCTCCGAGGGATTTGATGCGCGCGTTTATCGAGTTCTGGTCAGGGCAGGGGAGTTGGGCGCGATTGGGTCCTGATCAGCAAAACCGTCTTTTGGCACATCACCCCGGGATGATCCGCGACATGACTGAGGTGTTCTCGGGGCGTTGGACGCTGGATCAGGTCCGTTATACCGGCCCTCTCACCATTCTGCGCGGCGGTCTTTCCCCAGACGTAACCGCAACCATGTGCCGGGCTTTCGCACGGACGCATCCACAGGCTGTCGAATTGTTGTTGCCTAATCACGGGCACATGGCCCCGCTGACCCATGCTGTTCCAATGGCGAAGGCTTTTGCAGATTGCCTGTCACCGTATCTGAAGGACAGCGCGCTGGCCGCGTGACCGAAACCTTGCGGCACTTCGAAACCCGAATGCAGGAGGATTGATCATGCCCAACGAAAAGCCGGAAGGCGGCTGCGATTGCGGTGAGGTTCGGTATCGGCTTTTGGCTTCACCCTTGATCGTGCATGGGTGCCATTGCCGAAGGTGCCAGCGGCAAACGGGCAGCACGCATGCGGTCAACGCATTGATCGAAGGCAGCAATGTCCTGCTGCTGTCTGGCAATATCATCGAGGATATGGCTGAAACACCGTCCGGTAGCGGACAGAAGATAACCCGCTGTACAAACTGCCATGTCGCGGTCTGGAGCGAGTACCTGCGGTTCGCCAAACGCGTGCCGTCCCTCATCCTGTTCATCCGCGCAGGGACTTTGGACCAACCACACCACCTTCCGCCCGATGTCTATATTCACACCGACAGCAAACAGCCCCATGCGATCCTTAATAACGGAGTGCCGTCTTTCGGAGCTTTCTACGATCTCAGACAGGTCTGGTCAGAAGAGAGTATGAAACGC
>NZ_JBQFMP010000039.1:0-2904 GCF_056531905.1 Ruegeria sp. K11 | reverse complement strand
CACAGGGCCGTCTGGCCGGAAAGAAAGCGCTGATTACCGCCGCAGGGCAGGGCATTGGCCGCGCGAGCGTCGAGAAATACGTGGCCGAGGGCGCGCAGGTGATCGCCTGCGACATCAACGATGCAACACTTGCGGAACTGGCTGCGATCGAGGGCGTGACAGCCTTGAAGCTGGATGTCACCGATGCGGACGCTGTGGCCGAGGTCGTCGCGACCGCCGGCGCGCTGGACGTGCTGTTCAACTGCGCAGGGTTCGTTGGGGCCGGGTCCATTCTGGAATGCGATGACGACCAGTGGGATTTCAGCTTTGATCTGAACGTCAAGGCCATGTACCGGCTTGCGAAGCTAGTTCTGCCCGGCATGCTGGAAAATGGCGGCGGCTCGATCATCAACATGTCTTCGGTCGCCTCGTCCATGAAAGGCGTGCCGAACCGCTTCTCGTATTGTGCATCCAAAGCGGCGGTGATTGGTCTGACCAAAGCCATTGCAGCCGACTTCATCACGCAGGGCGTCCGCTGCAACGCGATTTGCCCCGGCACGGTCGACAGCCCCAGCCTGCACGACCGCCTGCGCGCCACCGGTGACTATGAGCAGGCGATGAAAGACTTCATCGCGCGCCAGCCCATGGGCCGCATCGGCCATGCGGATGAGATTGCCGCGCTGGCCGTCTATCTGGGCAGCGATGAGACCGCATTCACCACCGGACAGACTTTCGCCATCGATGGCGGCTGGACCGTTTGATCAGGGAGATATGACATGAAACTGCTGCGTTACGGTCCGGTTGGACAAGAAAAACCCGGCCTGATGGATGAAACCGGCGCGATCCGTGATCTGTCTGGCAAAGTCAACGACATCGCGGGCGACGCGCTGTCGGATGCCGGGCTTGATGCTCTGCGCGCGTTGGATGTGAATGCGCTGCCCGTGGTCGACGGCGCGCCGCGTATCGGCGCATGCGTTGGTCAGGTGGGCAAGTTCATTTGCATCGGCCTGAACTATGCCGACCACGCCGCGGAATCCGGCATGGCGCTGCCCGAAGAACCGGTGATCTTCTTCAAGGCGACCTCGGCGATCATGGGTCCGGATGACACGGTGGAAATCCCCCGCAACTCGGTCAAGACCGACTGGGAGGTCGAACTGGGCGTGGTGATCGGCAAGCCCACCAAATATGTCTCGGTCGAGGATGCGCTGGACCATGTGGCGGGCTATTGCGTCGTTAACGACCTCAGCGAGCGCGATTTTCAGCTGCACCGCTCAGGTCAGTGGGTCAAGGGCAAGTCTGCCGACACGTTCGGCCCCATCGGCCCCTGGCTGGTGACGCGCGACGAGGTGCCGGACCCGCAGAATCTGCCGATGTATCTTGAGGTGAATGGGCACCGCTATCAGGACGGCTCGACCAAGACGATGCATTTTGACGTGGCGACCGTGATCTCGCACCTGTCGCAGTTCATGTCGCTGCAACCGGGTGATGTGATCTCGACCGGGACACCTCCGGGGGTCGGCATGGGGCAGAACCCGCAGACCTACCTGAAACCGGGTGACCGGATGGAGCTGGGCATCGAAGGGCTGGGCGTCCAGAAGCAAAGCGTTGAGGCCAGCGCATGACCCGCATCACAGGCATTCGCACCGAAGACCTGCGCTTTCCGACCTCGGACAGTCTGGACGGCTCGGATGCGATGAACCCCGATCCCGATTATTCCGCCGCTTATGTGGTGCTGGAAACCGATGGCGCGCATGAGGGCCACGGCCTGACCTTCACCATCGGGCGCGGCAACGAAATCTGCGTGGCCGCGATTGAGGCGCTTGGCGCATTGGTCACAGGGCTGGATCTGGACTGGATTACCGAGGATATGGGCCGGTTCTGGCGGCACATCACCGGCGACAGCCAGTTGCGCTGGATCGGCCCCGACAAGGGCGCGATTCACTTGGCCACCGGCGCGGTCGTGAACGCCGCGTGGGACCTGTGGGCCAAGGAGGCGGGCAAGCCCGTCTGGCAATTGGTCGGCGAGATGAACCCCGAAGAGATCGTGCGTCTGATCGACTTTCGCTATCTGACGGACGCGATCACGCCGGATGAAGCGCTGGCGCTGCTGCGCGCCGCCGAGGCTGGCAAACAGGAGCGTGTGGCAAAGCTGAAGGCCGAGGGCTATCCCTGCTACACCACTTCGGCGGGATGGCTGGGCTATTCCGACGACAAGCTGCGTCGCCTGTGTCGCGAGGCCAAGGAGGCGGGCTTTACCCACACCAAATTCAAGGTGGGCCGCGATCTGGACGACGATATCCGCCGCCTGACCATCGCGCGCGAAGTGCTGGGCGAAGACATGAACATCATGATCGACGCCAATCAGGTGTGGGAGGTCGATCAGGCCGTGGATTGGGTCAAGGCCCTGTCCTTTGCGCGGCCCTTCTTCATCGAAGAACCTACCAGCCCCGACGATGTGTTCGGCCACAAGGTGATCCGCGAAGGGGTTGCTCCGGTCAAGGTGGCGACGGGAGAGATGTGCCAGAACCGGATCATCTTCAAGCAGTTCATCAAGGAAGGTGCGATCGACATCGTTCAGATCGACAGCTGCCGGATGGGGGGGTTGAACGAGGTGCTGGCCGTCATGCTGATGGCTGCGAAATACGATCTTCCGGTTTGGCCTCATGCCGGGGGCGTGGGCCTGTGCGAATACGTCCAACATATGTCGATGATCGATTACATTGCGATCTCGGGTGAAAAGGACAGCAAGCGGATCGAATATGTCGATCACCTGCACGAGCATTTCGTCGATCCCTGCATTGTCGAAAACGGAGCATACACGGCACCGCAAAAGCCCGGATTCTCAATCGAGATGAAACCCGAAAGTATCAGAGATTTCCGTTTCCTGTCGAAACTGGCAGCGGAATAAACCCAGCCGCCTGAGCA
>NZ_JBQFMP010000038.1:0-3037 GCF_056531905.1 Ruegeria sp. K11 | reverse complement strand
TCTATGACTGTGAACGGATTATCTGTGAGCGGTGATGTTGAGGGTCGGACGTTATTGTCTGGATTTTTGCGTGATCAATTGGGTTTGACGGGGACGCATGTTGGGTGTGACACGGCGCAATGTGGGGCCTGTGTTGTGCATGTGGATGGTCAGGCTGTGAAGTCTTGTAACATGCTGGCGGTTGAGGCGGATGGGGCCGAGGTTGGCACGATTGAGGGTCAGGCGGCTGAGGATGGGTCTCTGAATACGATCCAACAGGCGTTTCAGGATCATCATGGCCTGCAATGCGGGTTCTGCACGCCGGGTATGGTGATGAGTGCGGCGGCTTTGCTGAAGGACAATCCGCGCCCGACGGAGGCTGAGATCCGCAAGTATCTGGAAGGCAATCTGTGCCGGTGCACGGGCTATCATAACATCGTCAAGGCGATCCTGGCCGCATCCGGCCAAGACGTTGGTCAAATCGCCGCCGAGTGAGGCGGGCGAGAATTTTCGACGAAAATTCTTTTCCAGGGAGGAGAACAAGCAATGCCCAAAGACAGTGGCATCGGAGCCAGTTCCAAGCGGCGCGAGGACGTGCGCTTTCTGACCGGAGCGGGCAACTATACCGACGACATCAACGTGGCCGGACAGGCCTATGTGCATTTTCTGCGCTCGGATATCGCGCATGGCCGGATCACCAGCCTTGATACCTCGGCGGCGGCAGCCATGCCCGGCGTGGTCAAGGTGTTCACCGGCAAGGACTTTGAAGGCGTGGGCGGCATGCCCTGCGGCTGGGAGGTGACGGACAAGCACGGCGCGCCGATGCAGGAGCCTCCGCACCCCATTCTGGCGCAGGGCAAGGTGCGCCATGTGGGCGATCCCATTGCCGCCGTTGTGGCCGACAGCCTGGAACAGGCGCGCGATGCGGCCGAGGCGATCGAGGTGGACATCGAAGAACTGCCCGCGGTGATCGACATGAAGGCCGCGGCGCAAGAGGGCGCGACGCTGGTTCATGACGATCTGAAGAACAATATCTGCTATGACTGGCAGCTGGGCGAGGCCGATGACGCCAAGGTTAACGAGGTCTTCGCCAATGCGGCCCATGTGACCACGCTGGATCTGGTGAACAACCGTTTGGTCGCCAACCCGATGGAGCCCCGCGTGGCGGTGGGTGAGTACAAGCGCGGGACGGATGAGTACACGCTTTATACGACCTCGCAGAACCCGCATGTGATCCGCTTGCTGATGTGTGCCTTTGTGCTGGGCCTGCCCGAGCATAAGGTCCGCGTGGTGGCCCCGGATGTGGGGGGTGGCTTTGGCACCAAGATTTTCCACTATGCGGAAGAGGCGTTCTGTACCTTCGCCGCCAAGGCCTGCAACCGGCCGGTGAAGTGGACCTCGAGCCGGTCCGAGGCGTTCATGTCGGATGCCCATGGCCGCGATCATGTCAGCACCATCGAACTGGCGCTGGATGCGGACAACAACTTCATCGGTCTGCGCACCAATACCTTCGCCAATCTGGGGGCGTATCTGTCGACCTTCTCCAGTTCCGTGCCCACATGGCTGCACGGCACGCTGATGGCGGGCAACTACAAGACGCCGGTCATTCAGGTGAATGTGAAGGCGATGTTCACCAACACGGTTCCGGTGGATGCCTATCGCGGTGCCGGCCGACCCGAGGCGACGTTCCAGCTGGAACGCGTGGTGGACAAGGCCGCGCGCGAGCTGGGCGTCGATCCGATTGCGCTGCGCCGTCAGAACTTTGTCACCCAGTTTCCCTATGACACGCCGGTGGCGCTGACCTATGACACCGGGGATTACAACGGGACCATGGACAAGCTGGAGGCCGCCGCCGATCTGGCAGGCTTTGCCGCGCGTCGTGCGGAAAGCGAGGCCAAGGGCAAGCTGCGCGGCCTGGGCATCAACTGCTATATCGAGGCCTGTGGCATTGCCCCGTCGAACATCGTTGGCATGCTGGGCGCGCGCGCAGGGCTCTATGATGCGGCGACCGTGCGGGTGAACGCCACCGGATCAATCAGCGTTATGGTGGGGGCACACAGCCACGGGCAGGGGCATGAGACCGCCTTCCCGCAGGTTGTGGCCGACATGATCGGCATCGACGAGTCGATGGTCGAGATCGTGCATGGCGACACCTCGAAGATCCCGTTTGGCATGGGCACCTATGGCTCGCGCTCGCTGGCGGTCTGTGGCTCGGCCATGGTCAAGGCGACCGAGAAGGTGATCGACAAGGCCAAGAAGATCGCCGCCCACCTGCTGGAGGCGTCCGAGGCGGATATCGAGCTTAAGGACGGTCAGTTCAGCGTGGCGGGCACCGACAAGTCGGTGGCCTGGGGCGATGTGACCCTGACGGCCTATGTGCCGCATAACTTCCCGCTGGAGGTCGAGCCGGGGCTGGAGGAGACCGCGTTTTACGACCCGGCCAACTTCACCTTCCCCTCGGGCGCCTATGCCTGCGAGGTCGAGGTCGATCCCGAGACCGGTCAGGTCAGTATCGAAGCCTTCACGGCGGCGGATGACTTCGGCAACATCGTCAATCCGATGATCGTGGATGGTCAGGTGCATGGCGGTATCGGTCAGGGCATCGGTCAGGCGCTGCTGGAGAACTGCGCCTATGACGAGAATGGCCAGCTGCTGAGCGCGTCGTTCATGGATTACGCCATGCCGCGCGCCGATGATGTGCCCTTCTACGGCGTGGATCATTCCAGCCAGACGCCGTGCACGCATAACCCGTTGGGGGTGAAGGGCTGTGGTGAGGCCGGGGCCATTGGCTCGCCGCCTGCGGTGGTCAATGCGGTGCTGGATGCGCTGAATTCGGGCGGCAAGGCGGTGGATCACATCGACATGCCGGTGAGCCCGTCGCGCGTCTGGGCGGCGATGAACAGCTGAGTTGGAGAGGTTGGGGTGCGAGGGGCCAGCCCCTCGCGCTCCCCGGAGTATTTCCAAAAAGATGAAGGGTGCGGGAGTGCCTTTCGGAAAGGATGAGCGAAATGTACAGTTTCGAGTTTGAGAAGCCCTCGAGCATTGCGGATGCGGTTGC
>NZ_JBQFMP010000037.1:0-3519 GCF_056531905.1 Ruegeria sp. K11 | reverse complement strand
GGCTGGTTCTGGGGGGCCTGTACGGTGGTGATGCGGACCGGCTCGTCGGCGTAGTAGTCGAAGTTCGACAGCTCGTCCGAGACCGGGGTTCCGAACAGTGGCTCGTCCAGCTTGACCAGACCGTCTTCCTCCAGCGGGATCAGGCCCAGGGCGTCGATACGGGCGGCGCCGTCGGCCTCGTCGCCGATGGTCAGGACCACGGTGGTCTCGGTCATGTTGCCGGTGTCGAAATCGGGACCTTCGACCTCGATGCGCAAGCTGCTGCCCGGGGCGGCCTCGCCCACCGCCTGCTCCAGCTGTGCCGGATCGATCTGCGCAAAAGGCGGTGCGATGCGGTTCATGAAGAAGTCCGGACGGAACAGCGCGAATGCGATCAGGATCAGGGCCACGCTTTCATAGATGCGGTTCTTCGTCAGGAACCAGCCCATGGTGCCAGCGGTGAAGATCAGGATCGCGATGGTCGCAGAGATGGCCACCAGAATGCCCTGCACCCAACCCACATCAATGAGCAGCAGATCGGTGTTGAAGATGAACACAAACGGCAGCGCCACGGTGCGCAAGCTGTAGAAGAAGGCGGTAAAGCCCGTCTTGATCGCGTCCCCGCCCGACACGGCAGCAGCGGCAAAGCTGGCCAGACCCACGGGCGGCGTCACATCGGCCATGATGCCGAAGTAGAACACAAACAGATGCACCGCGATCAGCGGCACGATCAGACCGTCCTGCGCGCCAAGCTCGACAACCACACCGGCCATCAGTGAGCTGACGACGATATAGTTCGCCGTGGTCGGCAGGCCCATGCCCAGAATGAGGCTCAGCAGGCCCACCAGCGCCAGCATGGCAATCAGGTTGCCGCCCGACAGGAACTCGACCAGATCGGCCATCACCTGACCCACACCGGTCAGCGTCACGGTGCCCACGATCACGCCCGCAGTGGCGGTGGCCAGCGCGATGCCGATCATGTTGCGCGCGCCGTCGATCAGACCGTTCCACAGGTCAACCACACCGTCGCGGAAGGCGTTTGCGGTGTTGTTCTCACCGCGGAAGATCGACTTCATCGGCTTCTGCGTCAGCAGGATCACGAACAGCAGCGAGGTCGCCCAGAAGGCCGACAGGCCCGGCGATTTCTGTTCGATCATCAGGAAGTAGACCAGCACGATGATCGGCAGCAGGTAATGCAGACCGGCCTTGTAGATATCGGCAATCACCGGCAGCTCGACCTCTTTGGCGTTGGGATCATCGGGGACCAGATCCTCAACCCCCGAGGCCAGTTTCAACAGGAACAGATAGGCCAGCACGATCAGGCCCGACAGCACCAGACCCGAGGCTCCGGGGATCAACGCAATGATGCCCTTGATCGGATACTGGATGCCATAACACAGCCCGGCAAAGCCCACGAAGAAGATCGCCATGCCGCCAATCGTGCGCCCCATCGAGACCACGCGGTTGCCCAGCGTCGGCATGTTCCGCTTCACCGCCTCCAGGTGCACGATATAGACCAGCGCGATGTAGGAAATCGCCGCTGGCAGGAAGGCGTGGGTGATCACCTCGACATAAGAGATGCCCACATATTCCACCATCAGAAAGGCCGCAGCGCCCATCACCGGCGGCATGATCTGACCGTTCACGGATGAGGCGACCTCGACCGAGCCCGCCTGTTCGCTGGAAAAGCCCACCCGCTTCATCAGCGGAATGGTGAAGGTGCCGGTGGTCACAACATTGGCGATGGATGACCCCGAGATCAGCCCGGTCGCCGCAGAACCCACCACAGCCGCCTTGGCCGGGCCGCCGCGCAGGTGCCCCAGCGCGCCAAAGGCCATCTTGATAAAGTAATTGCCCGCGCCCGCCTTATCCAAAAGCGCCCCGAACAGCACGAAGAGGAAGACGAACTTGGTCGACACGCCCAAAGCGATGCCAAACACACCCTCGGACGTGATCCACATATGGCTCATGGCCTTTTTCAGGCTGGCGCCCTTCCACTGGATCACCTCGGGCACCCAGTCGGAGGAACCAAAGAACACGTAAGCCAGGAAAATCGTCGCAATGATCGCCATCGCCGGGCCAAGCGCGCGGCGCGCCGCCTCGAACAGCAGCAGCAACCCGCCCAGAGCGACCCATTTGTCCACGTCATCGGCCAGCAGGCCGTTATTCACGACTTTTTCGTAGAAGATATAGCCGTAAAGCGCGATCACCGCGCCCGCCACGCCCATGATCCAGTCCTGAATCGGAATGTAGTCACGCGGGCTGGATTTCAGCGCCGGATAGGCCGCAAAGGCCAGAAAGATCGCAAAAGCCAGATGGATCTGGCGCGAGTTGTTCACCACGCTGCCCGGCAGCAGCGCGTTTGACAAAGGTGAAGCCAGCACCACCTGAAAGACCGACCACAGCACCGCGACGATGGCCAGGAAGACCCCGACATTGCCCGCCGGATTGCGCGCGCCCGCATCGGACGAGGCCACCAGATCCTGAAGCTCTTCCTCGGATAGCGGGCGGTTGGATTGGGTGTCGGAACTCATCTGGCGTCTCCCCGTCGCTCTGGGATTATTCGGGCCGGTTCGGCCTCGTTGTCACCCGCTCCCCCGGGTGTGCAAAAAGGGCGCGCCCGTCACTGGCGCGCCCCGCATCAGGTCCGGCTTACTGCAGCCAGCCTTGTTCCTTATAGTACTTCTCGGCACCCGGATGCAGCGGCGCCGACAGGCCATCCGCAATCATCTCTTCCGGCTTCAGGTTGGCAAAGGCCGGGTGCAGCTTTTTGAAGTCATCGAAGTTTTCAAAGACCGAGCTGACAACCGCATAGACCGCATCATCCGACACATCTGCCGAGGTCACAAAGGTCGCGCCCACACCAAAGGTCGTGGTGTCCGCGTCCGAGCCGCGATACATCCCGCCCGGAATGGTCGCGGTGCGGTAGTAGGAATTGCCGTCGATCAGACCGCTGATCGCATCACCGGTCACGTTCACCAGAACCGAGTCACAGGCCGTGGTGGCTTCCTGAATCGACCCCGACGGGTGACCCACGGTGTAGATCATCGCGTCCAGCTGGTTGTCGCACAGCGCCGCCGACTGTTCAGCCGCTTTCAGTTCCGAGGCCAGTTCAAAGTCATCAATGGTCCAGCCCATCGCTTCCAGCACAACATCCATCGTGCCGCGCTGACCCGAACCCGGGTTACCGATGTTCACGCGCTTGCCCTTGAGGTCCTCAAAGCTGGAAATGCCCGCATCGGCGCGCGCCACAACCGTGAACGGCTCGGGATGTACCGAGAACACCGCCCGCAGATTCTCAAACGCGCCCGCGTCCTCAAACTTCGAGGTGCCGTTATACGCATGGTACTGCCAGTCAGACTGCGCCACCCCAAACTCCAGCTCGCCCTCGCGAATGGTGTTGATGTTGTAAACCGACCCACCGGTCGATTCCACAGAACACCGAACCCCGTGCTCCTTCCGGCCCTTGTTCACCAAACGGCAAATCGCACCACCCGTCGGATAATAAACACCCGTTACACCACCCGTCCCAATCGTGAT
>NZ_JBQFMP010000036.1:0-4206 GCF_056531905.1 Ruegeria sp. K11 | reverse complement strand
CCGATGGCAGCAGATCGCAGCGGTCAAACGCGTTGGTGTTTTCGCGATACGTCACCTCATCATCGGCACCGCCGTCGATATAGTTGAAGATTGGTCCCGGCAGGCGGCGCTTGGCCAGTTCACGGAAATCGTGGAAGTTATGACAATCTTTCAGGCGCATAGTTCTTCCTTTTTGAATTGAAAACCCCTGTCTGGTTTCAAGAGTGTTTCAGGCGCCGTCAGGCATATGTCGGAATACGTCGTGAAACTCATCCGGTGTTGCCTGCGCCATTGCCTGGATGTTTCGCGTCAGGCTAGTCGCCTTTGAGGTGCCGATCAGGACCGATGATGTCAGTTGGTGGGACTTCGCAAAGTGCAACGCAGCCGTCGCCAGAGGCAGACCAAGCCCTTCGGCTTTGTCCTGCAACACCCGGACCCGGTCCAGTATTTCGGGCGAGGCTGGTCGATAGTCATAGGTCGCGCCTTCCACGGGGCCAGTAGCAAGAATGCCCGAGTTCAGCACGCCTCCGAGCACAAGGCTGGTACCTTGTGCGTGGCATTGCGCGGTCAGGGCCTCTTCGGCGGAACGGTCCAGCAACGTCAGGCGGCCTGCAAGCAGGATGACGTCAATCGGGCCGTGGTTCATGACATCGAGACAGATTTCGTTTTCGTTCACCCCCAGACCAAACGCACGGATGCGGCCCTGTTCCTTCAGCTTCACCAACCGGTCGTACCCGCTGCCCAGAAACGCCTCCATCTGGGCTGCGTTGTCGGCACCATGGGTATAAGTGCCGATGTCATGCACAAATACGATATCCGCCATGGTGGTCTGTAGCCGCTCCAGACTGCTTTCCAGCGAAGCCTCGATCCCGTCGCCCGAATAGTCATAACGCACGTCATTGGGCAGCGGGTTTACGAACCCGTCCGCCTCGGCCATCGCTTGCCCCGGGGACAGCACCCGGCCAACCTTGGTCGAGATCACATAGTCCGACCGGGGCTTGCCCGACAGGAACTGGCCCAAACGCTGTTCCGACAGGCCGCGCCCATAATGCGGGGCGGTGTCGAAATACCGAATTCCGGCGTCCCACGCAGTGCTTAGGACGTCTTGCACATCCGCGTCCGAGGCTTCACGGTAGAGGTTGCCAATGCTGGCGCAACCAAAGGACAGTTCAGTCACTTTCAGGTCGGTGTTACCGATTTGGTTGGTTTTCATCTTTGACTCCAAAAAACGGCCCGCATCCTACGATCCATAAAGCAGGTTCGGCAACCACAGGACCAGCGAAGGGACGAAAGTCAACAGCAGAAGGACGCCCAGCAAGGGAACAAGGAACGGTAGGGTCGCGCGAACACATTGTTCGAATGGCACCTTCGACACCCGCGACAGGACGAACAGAACCATGCCGACCGGCGGGGTCAGCAACCCCAGCATGAGATTGAGAATGACGATGATCCCCAGATGCACCGGGTCGATACCAAATTGCGCGGCCACCGGCATCAGTACCGGCACAAGGATCGAGATCGCGGCGATGGTCTCCATGAACAGGCCGACGATCAGGACCACGGCCATGATCAGCAACAGGACGACGGCCTTACTGTCGGTGAAGGACAGCACGAATTCCGCGAAATGTGCGGCAACCTGATTGGCGGTCAGAATCCAGGCAAAGACCGAGGCCGCGCCCACGATCATCATGATCGCCGCCGTTGTCTCGATGGTTTCCAGCGAGATCACGGCCAGTTTCCGAACCGTCAGCGTGCGATAGACCAAAGTGCCGAGGATCAGCGCATAGGCTGCGGCCCCGATGGCGGCCTCGGTTGGGGTGAAGGCACCTGACACGATGCCACCCACGATGATGACCGGGGTCATCAGCGGCAGGAAGGCTGCTTTGAACCGCGTGGCGATGACCGACGGGCTGAAGTTCACGTCGCGCGGATAGTTCCGCGTGCGCGACATCCACCATATCATAATCGACAGCGACAGCGCCATCAGAAGGCCCGGTACGATACCGGCGACAAACAGCTTGCCGATCGAAACCGAGGCCATGACGCCAAAGATCACCAAAGGCAGAGACGGCGGAATGATCGGCCCGATGGTGGATGAGGCTGCGGTAACGCCGACGCTGAAGTCATCATCATAGCCCGCTTCACGCATAGCCTTGATTTCAATCGCACCAAGCCCGCCTGCATCAGCAACGGCAGCACCCGACATACCGGCAAAGATGATGCTTGCGCCGACGTTCACATGACCCAGTCCGCCATGCATCCAGCCAACGATGGCACGGGCAAAGCCGAAGATACGCGCGGTGATCCCGGCGGAATTCATCAGCGCCCCGGCCAGAATGAAGAAGGGGATCGCCAGCAGCGGGAAGCTGTCCATGCCGTTGACCATGTTGTGCATCAACAGCACCGGCGGCAGCCCGGAATAGAGGATGTAGGCGAAGGACGACAGTGCCAGCGAAAACGCGATCGGCACGCGCATCAGCATCAGGCCGAACAGGGATACGAAAAGAATGATCAGGCCCATTTGTCGACGCCTTCCTTCAACTGCTTCACCCGCGCGACGATCTGATAGGTGACAACCCCCAGATTTCCGACCGCCAGTACCATGACCGCGGTGTGCAGGTAGTATTTCGGGAATGGCAACGAGACCATTTGCTGGAACGAGGTGCGCTGGATCAGCTCCCACGCCGACCAGATGATGACGGCGAACAGAACGAAGGTCGCAACCAGTGCAAAGACATGCACCCAGCTGAGCAGGCGGCCATAGTACTTATCGACGAATTCCAACACGATATGGCTGCCGACCGCCTGACACCGGATCGCACCGGCAAAACCCAGAAGGATCAGCAGATACCGCGCCGCTTCTTCGGTCCAGGCGATGGAGTCGTTCAGCACATAGCGGGTGAAGAACTGCAAGAAGACCACGCCGAACAGCAAACCGAACAGCGCCAGCAGACCATAATCTGCCACGGTGATACAATAGTTCCGAAAATGCGCGTCATCTTCGGCGGCAAGGGCGTCAAAATCTATTTCGGGCGGGGCGTCGGACATCGGGACATTCCTCGTGCATAAAGGCCGGGCCCGACGGTGCGCCGGGCCCGGTATTGTAGATTATTCCTGGATCGCTTGCAGACGTTCGAAGGTCTCAGCGTCCCACGGAACTGTGTCACCACTCAGCAAAGGTGCAACCGCTGCCATGAACGGCGCGCGATCCACTTCGTTCACGGTCACGCCCTGTTCACGGAACCAATCGGCCAGCTCGGCCTCGGACTGCACGATCTCATCCGACGTTGCGGAAGCGGCTTCGGCCAGCGCATCCAGCAGCGCCTGACCGTCGTCGCCCATCTTGCCCAGCGTCACGGGCGAGACCACAACCGCCAGCGAGTTGGTGATGTGTCCGGTCAGGTTGATGTTCGACTGCACTTCGTAGAACTTCTTGAACTGGATGGTCGGCAGCGGGTTTTCCTGTGCGTCCACAACGCCTTGCTGCAGCGCCAGGTACACTTCGGCAAAGGCCATCGGGGTCGGGTTCGCGCCGGTGGCTTCCGGGAACATCTGATAGGCTGGTGCATTCGGCGTACGGATCTTCAGGCCGTCCATATCGGCCGGTTCAAGGATCGGCTTGTTCGAAGTCACGTGACGCGCGCCATAATAGGTCATGGTCGCAATCGTGTTACCCGAGATGTTCTTGTATTCAGTGGCCATCTCGTCAAACAGGTCCGAGTTTACATAAGCCTTCCAGTGGTCATAGGACCGCATGGTAAACGGATAGTCCGAGATGCTGATCGGGCCATAGGACTGCCCCAGGAACGCTACGCCGGTATAGATCGCATCGACCGTGCCCAGCGACAGCGCTTCGTTCAGCGCGGCCTCTTTACCCAGTTGCGAGGCCGGGAAGACCTCCATCTTATAGCGACCATCGGTCTTTTCCTCGAGCAGCTCGGCGGCTTTCACAGCAGCGGCATGATACGGGGTCGAAGCCTCATAAACATGGCCGAAACGCAGCACTTCTTGCGCCAGACCAGCCGTCGCGCTGAGCGCAACAATACAGGCGGCCCCAAAGGCCGCTTTACCAAAATTGTACATTTTGTCTTTCCTCCAAGGTTGGGTTGAAAGCCGCCCGACTGTTGTTGCCCTTGTGCTCAGGCGGCTGGGTTTATTCCGCTGCCAGTTTCGACAGGAAACGGAAATCTCTGATACTTTCGGGTTTCATCTCGATTGAGAATCCGG
>NZ_JBQFMP010000035.1:0-5296 GCF_056531905.1 Ruegeria sp. K11 | reverse complement strand
GATCACTCACACTATGAGTCTGGACGATATCAACGAAGGGTTCGACCTGATGCACCGGGGCGAGAGCATCCGCTCGGTCGTGGTGTATTGACCGGTCTAGCTATATACGCAATGACTTTGTCGGGATGAAAACGCAAACGCAAACCCGGTTTTGGTATATCGCCATGAAACGGCCAGTGGTGAAGCGCGCCACGCGCATCGCTTTGGTCGTTGGCACCATTCTGGCGGTCATCAATCATGGAGACCGCTTGCTATCCGGGAATGTCGATCTGAATATGTTGCTGAAGATTCTGCTGACTTATTGTGTACCCTATTCGGTGTCGACCTACTCTTCAGTCCTCGCAATTCGGGAAAACAGCATCACCGAGAATGTCCTGGAATAGTCCGCCCAGATCATAGCGCGGGCATTCAACAGATGGTCAGTGCATTGAGTCTCTTTTTTACCGAAAATCGACTTTGCAACAAACTCACTGTCCGGCAGGCACGAATAGCCTCAGGAAAGCGGCGAGCGGCCCCAAACCTCAGAAAGTCCACGTCTCGGAATAAGGACGCAACTCAATTTCGTTGCTCCAGGCTGATAGCGGCTGTTTGTATGCGTGCCAATAACTGAGCGCGACGTCGCCTGGTTGCGCCAATTTCTCTGGGTCGTAGTTGTCTTTGTAGCGCGCCCGCATGACTGGAACGTCCAGATCACAGTCCAGACGCACATGCACAAAATGAACTCCGTCTTTCGAATAAGCGCGGGTCAGTCCTTGTGACAACGCGCGCAGACCAAATTTGCCAATGGCATAAAGCGGCATCTTTCCTGATCCCCGGAATGCAGCGGTGGAGCTTGAAAAGAATATGCAGCCCTCACCCTTCTCACGCATTGTGGGCAAAACAGCTTTGGTCGCTGCAAATGCGCCTATAACCTCAAGCCGAAATATCGCTTCCAATGCATCATAGCTCATGTCCAGAGGATCGATCGGGCTGAAGGAGTCGCGAACATTATAGATCAGAACGTCAATCTGCCCCAAATCGCGGGCAGCAGCTGATAGAGCATGTTCTATCGTTTCAGGCTCAGTCGCATCCGCGCTGTAGAAGCGCACCCGGGCATCAGGCCGGGCCTCAAACGCGGCGTCCCTTGCCGCAGCGCTGCCTTCTTCCGAGCGCGAGATCAGCGCAATGTCCATTCCTTCAATGCAAAACTTTCGCGCCAGAGCAGCGCCCAACCCTTCTCCGGCGCCGATGATCGCACAAACATTCGACATTTTTCCCTCTAAATCTGGCTCTATTCTGGCATTCAGACATCGTACAGAACAGCGCAGCGTACCTCGATGCTCCAGCGATCCGGAGCGTTTTCTCCCACCGATGGATCGGCAAAGGCGCTGTGAAAACTAAACGTTGACACCCCATCTTTCTGAGGGTTGTCAGCCCGCATTCCTTTCGAACATGACAATTCGCCAGCAGAATCCCATTGCGTGATCAGCAACGCCTCGTCACGCGTCATGTCAGGATAGAAAAACCACTGATGCTTATCGGAGTACTTGGCATAGTAATTTTCACCTATCCGGTCAGCATAGTGTATTTCGAAGACCACCAGGTCCTCTGGGCTGACCAATGCTGCATCGCACAATGCAAGGGGGTTGGTTCTGACCGGTTCGGTCGAAATGCTGCGCCAAAGATTGATGATCGCATAACGCCCGTTGCTTATCGCATCTTCGACCTCATCACGATCCAACAATGTTTCACCTTCTTTCAGAGTGAAACGATAAGTGTCATTGCCGGTCGGAGGCCGCGTAAGATCACGCAATCGCCGAGGCGCGCTGGTCATGGTATAATCCCCATGGACCATGTGCAGAGGCGGCTGCACATGTTGGCCACCTTCGATGCGACGCTTGTTCCGGTTGCCCGATACCGACCGGACATTGTGGTCGAACGCGGCAACAGTTCTAGCGCCGGTGGCTTGCCGAATGATGTCCTGACAATGGGGATAATAGGCGCGGACTATTTTTTCATTATTCAGGAAATCCACATCGAGATTGTCGATAGGTCGCTGCAACAATTCAAATCCGTTTGGACCCAACCGATGCCGGTTCGCGCCAGTGACCTCGCGGGCGTCGTGCACAGGGATTTTTCGCTTGTCAAATGTGACACCGACCCATGCATCATCTGATCCGCTGTTGTCACGCCGGGTAAATACTTTACCGTTCCGAACCAACGAAGATTCAGTCATCGCGTCCAAATAAGTGAACTCTCCGACCCGATTGGTTTGTGCAACAATGCTCATCTGCTCGTCCCCACAAAATGCACATTCTGGCGTTATCGGACTCAAACGCGGATTTAGCTGATCCTACTGACCGGAACTTTGACCCGATCCTTCCGCACCTCATCCAAATTAGAGGGGTTTAAGCATCAAAGTCAAACAAAGTATATGTTTGGTGCACTATGGGCAGGTCAACTCAACCATCCCGCCACGAATACGAAAGACCGACGTCGTTGACGGGACAGGTTATGAATGGCGGCACGAAAATGCCCCTGTCGTTGAGATGGCCCACGTGTTGAAACGCTCGAAAGTTTCTACCCATCGAGACATCAAACGTGATCTTTACGGATCACCGCATAAGCTTCTTCACTAGCGCTGAATTGGCGGCGTTTCTGCTTGTGGGGCGCAATGTGTCGGTTGCGGGCAATTCTGTCGCAAATCAGTTAGGCGTGAGCCCGCCGGGTGGTTTAAATAGATTTGATGAATTGCCAGTATATCTCAAACCCACTGAATCGTCGGGCAACCAGTTGTGATCTTGTCGCTTTGCGTGACTGATCGTCCTTTCCGGGGCGTTTCATTTGTTACGAAGTCACGCGAGATAGAGATGAAACATGACACACGTGCTACGGCTTGCCATTGATATCGGCGGCACATTTACCGACACCGTTCTGGTGTCCGGCGAAGATAAGATCCTTGCATCAACCAAAACCCTGACGACGCACCAGAACCCAGCCGATGGAGCTTTGGAAGGCGCGCGGCGCGTGGCTGCAAAAACCGGATATAAGCTCTCGGAGGTTACCGGCTTTGTCCATGGCACGACTCTGGCGACAAACGCTTTGATCGAGCGACGCGGCGCCGTCGTCGCAACCATTTGTACTGAAGGGTTTCGAGATATCCTGGAAATCGGATACGAGCGGCGCTACTCCCAGTATGACGTCAATCTGGAAAAGCCGGACCTTTTGGTTCCGCGCGAACGGTCTTTCGTTATCCGTGAACGCATGTCGGCGGAGGGTCAGGTACTGATCTCTCTGGATGAAACACAGATCAACGACTTGCTAGCCCAACTGGATGCCAGCGGGGCCGAGGCGGTTGCGATCTGCCTGATGCATGCTTACGCCAATCCTACGCACGAACAACGCTTGCGCCAACTTCTAGCGGAACATCGTCCCGGTCTTACCGTCTCGATTTCGTCCGACGTCAGCCCCGAGGCCCGCGAATTTGATCGGCTGTGCACCACGGTGGCCAACGCCTATATCCAGCCACTGATGGTCAGCTATCTGGCGCGGTTTGTCGAGCAATTCTCGGCCGAAGGCGTGGCCTGCCCGATCCTGATGATGACCGCAGGCGGCGGCATGTGCACCATGGAAACCGCCGCCCGGTTCCCCATCCGTCTTGTTGAGTCCGGTCCGGCAGTAGGGGCCATTCTGGCTGCTCGTATTGCAGCCCGTGCCGGGCTCGATGAGGTACTGTCTTTCGATGTGGGTGGCACAACCGCCAAGCTGTGCCTGATCGACAAGGCCCGCCCGCAAACCTCGCGCGCGTTCGAAATCGCCCGTGCGGCGCGATTCATCAAAGGCTCTGGCATGCCCGTTCGCATTCCGGTGATCGAGATGATCGAAATCGGAGCAGGCGGAGGGTCCATTGCTGGGGTGGACCGTCTGGGCCGCCTTACGGTCGGTCCGAAATCTGCCGGGTCAGAGCCAGGGCCGGTCGCTTTCATGCGCGGCGGCACAGAACCCACCGTGACCGACAGTGACATCACATTGGGTTATATCGCGCCCGAAACATTCGCTGAAGGGCACATTCAACTTGATCCGGATGGTTCCAAGGCCGCCCTGACCCGAGTGATTGGGGAAAGGTTGGAACTGGATGCTGTAGGCTCGGCAGATGGGGTCAGCCGCATCGTTGGTGAAAGCATGGCCAGCGCCGGTCGCATGCATGCTGTGGAATCCGGTAAAGACCTTGGCTCACGCACGATGATCGCGTTCGGAGGCAACGGCCCGCTGCACGCAACCCGTGTGGCACGCTTTGCCGGTGTGTCACGCATCGTCATCCCGCCAAACCCGGGCGTCGGGTCCGCGGTTGGTTTCCTGTTCGCTCCGGTTTCATTCGAAATCGTCCGCTCGCGCTATTGCCTGTTGAACAACATGGATTTGGTTGGGGTAAATCGCCTGTTCGATGCGATGATTGCCGAAGCAAAAGAGGTCGTGGCCCAA
The DNA here is from genome assembly GCF_056531905.1 of Ruegeria sp. K11. Classification (NCBI taxonomy): domain Bacteria; kingdom Pseudomonadati; phylum Pseudomonadota; class Alphaproteobacteria; order Rhodobacterales; family Roseobacteraceae; genus Ruegeria; species Ruegeria sp. K11. The sequence continues at coordinate 835 of NZ_JBQFMP010000035.1, read as the reverse complement.
GGGGCCAGCGACGCCACGTCCGAGACCCAGCGCACCGCCTTCATGCGCTATAGCGGTCAGGGGCATGAGATAGAGATCAATCTGCCAGATCGCGCGTTGACACCAGACGATATCTCCCCCCTGACCGCCGCGTTCGAGGATGAATACCGCAAGCAATTCTCGCGTCCTGTGCCGGGAATGGAGATCGAGATTCTCAACTGGGCCGTTCGGGTCGCGACACCGGACAACAACGTACCACCGGTTCCGGAAACACCAGACCGCCTTGCGTTTAAAGTGACCGAGTGGCGACCCATTACCTGCGACGTCGACGGCATCGTGAAAGATGCAGCCTTTGTCGCCCGTACCGATCTGAAACCGGGCAACCATGTCTGCGGCCCTGCATTGATCCACGAACCGCAGACCACCACGCTCGTACCCGTCGATTTTTCGGCAAGTATGGACGCGATCGGCAACCTCGTCCTGGTTCAAGACCAGAAAGGAGGCGCATGATGACTTCGAAACCCGAATTCTCGCCCGCCCGCCTGCAAGTGATGTGGAACCGTTTGTTGGCCGTGGTTGAAGAACAGGGCCAGACCCTGATCCGCGCCGCCTTCTCGCCCATCGTGCGCGAATGCGGCGATATCTCGGCCGGTATTCTTGATGTCAATGGCCGGATGCTGGCGCAGGCCGTGACTAGAACGCCAGGCCATATCAACACCATGGCCGAGGCCGTTCTGCATCTACGCGGGCGGTTTGAGTTACACGGGTTCTGTCGCAAACTCCGTCCCCACCTGTCAGATCGAACGCAGTTCTGTTAACGCGGGCTGGAATATGACAGGAGCTAACCGTGACGATC
>NZ_JBQFMP010000034.1:0-6347 GCF_056531905.1 Ruegeria sp. K11 | reverse complement strand
GCCCGATGCCGCAGACGCGCGAGCACATCCTGCTGGGCCGCCAGGTTGGCATCCCGAAGATGGTCGTGTTCATGAACAAAGTGGACCAGGTTGACGACGAAGAGCTGCTGGAACTGGTGGAAATGGAAATCCGCGAGCTGCTGTCTTCGTATGAATACCCCGGCGACGATATTCCGATCATCGCAGGGTCGGCTCTGGCCGCGATGGAAGGCAACAACCCGGAGATTGGCGAAGAGAAGATCAAGGAACTGATGGCGGCTGTTGATGACTACATCGACACCCCCGAGCGTGCTGTTGACCAGCCGTTCCTGATGCCGATCGAAGACGTGTTCTCGATCTCGGGCCGTGGTACCGTTGTCACGGGCCGTGTTGAGCGTGGCGTGATCAACGTTGGCGACGAGATCGAAATCGTCGGCATCCGCGACACCAGCAAAACCACCTGCACCGGTGTTGAGATGTTCCGCAAGCTGCTGGACCGCGGTGAAGCAGGCGACAACATCGGCGCCCTGCTGCGTGGTGTGGATCGTGACGGTGTTGAGCGTGGCCAGGTTCTGTGTAAGCCGGGTTCGGTTACACCGCACACCAAGTTCGAAGCCGAAGCCTACATCCTGACCAAGGAAGAAGGCGGTCGTCACACCCCGTTCTTCGCGAACTACCGTCCTCAGTTCTACTTCCGGACCACGGACGTGACCGGCACCGTAACTCTGGCCGAAGGCACCGAGATGGTTATGCCCGGCGACAACGTGTCGTTCGGCGTTGAGCTGATCGCGCCGATCGCGATGGAAAACGGTCTGCGCTTTGCGATCCGCGAAGGTGGCCGCACCGTCGGCGCGGGCGTTGTGTCGAAAATCATCGAGTAAGTCGGCTCTGCCGACTGGTGGGCGGCAGTTGCTCTGAAAGAGCAATGAAAGCCCACTCGATTGAACTAAAGAAGGCCGCTCCACAAGGGGCGGCCTTTTTTCTTTGAGGTCTGTGATCCCGAGACGCATATAACAAGCATGTCGAAAATCACCGCGCAATCGGTGGCGGTGAAGAGATTATTCGTCGAATAATCTCGCACCTAACAACGGGTGAACGAAAGAAGGCGGTCCTTATTAAGCGGCTTTCTTTTGCCCGAAATCAGTCAACTATGAAAAAACTCGGCAAAAGCCCGGCGACATTGGATTCAAGGGGCTTTCTAGACCGGTCAGGCCGTGACACAGTGTTAACAGGATTGTGCGCCACGAGACACACTGGGAATGCAAAGATATGTTAGTTTTTGCAACTTCCACTTACGTGATCTCATAAAGAGCAACCCGGCAAGCCCGGACAAAAGAAGCGGCAGACCGGCTGGAAGTGGAACCGGAGCAGGTGGTGTACCGGCAAAGGCACTGAAAGTCACACCATTGGTTGAGATTCCAGTGTTGATGCCCTGACTTGGCAATCTAAGTCCAAACCCGAAAAGCGTCGGATTGGACGAGGCTGCATTTTGGATGCTTAAAGTAAAATCGTTCCCAGTTGTCGAAAAGTTCGGCAACCCTCCATCGATGCTCAGGAAACCACCGCTCTGAGGATAATAGGAATACTGAATTCCATTATCCACCGGAAAGTTGATAGAGTTCACAGTCAGGCCTGTTGTCGAGCCTGATACTGAATTGGTAGGTAAATCGATTGTGAAACTTGCCGAGAAAGTGTTCGATCCAACTACTCGGTCAATATTATAAGTCATTGTTAATGCAGAAGATGGGCTTGCAAAACCTATTACCACAACTGCGATCAAATATGAGAAAACAAGTTTCATACCACGTCCACTTATTAACAGGTCACAGTGCCAGACATAAAAACCCACACAGCAAACTGGAATTTACTCTATGAGTGGATAGTGCTTTTAGCAACAATCGAAGGTGAAGGCGCGTCGGAAAAGCCGTTATTTCCAGAGACTATTGACCAAGTGAAGACAATAAAGGTTCTTTTGCCTCATTAGCGGGGCGTCCACGCCTCGCGGCCGACCAAGCGGTCCGCCTCGGCCGTAATATCGTTCATGTGTTGCTCAAGGCTAAGACGCAGGGTTTCGATCTGCTCTTCGCTGGCCTTGCGCGGCACGGTTTCAGTCCATTCCCGGCACAGGAATACACCATCGTTCCGCCAAGGGCGCGGCATCAGCAACCGATCCCACGTGTCAGCTTCGCGCCCGTGGCGGGCGGAATAGGTGATGCCGAACACCCGTTTTCCTGACGTGCGCGCCCAGATCAGAGGCACGGTCGAGGATATACGTTCGGGTCCACGTGGCCCGTCCGCTGCGATCCCGATCGAGATGCCCTGTTTCATCTTGCCAAGCACCTCGCGCGACAAGGCAACATGGCGCTTGCGGCTGCTCATGGCGATTGTATCCATGCCGAAAAGCTTTTGAACACGCCCCACCATGCTGCCCGCCCGTGCGGCGGATGTGATCGAACAAATGCGCCCTTTGTCCAATGGAAAAAAATAAGGTGACTGCGCCAGACGCTGATGCCAGAGCACGACAATGACCGGTTCACCCTGTTCGGCCAGCTGGTCCAGCTCTTCATACCCGATCCGTTGCCAGTGCGTGTTGCGGTGGACCAGGCGAATATATCCCGCGATCCGTCGCGCAGCCCAGTTCAGCACGGCTTCGCTGTCAGCGATTTTCTTTCGGATGCTCAACGACGACAACCTTTTCCCTTTGCCCGCCGTCTTAACGAACCTGACGCGACACGCAATGTCTTTGTCGTTTTCTCGATGGCGTACAAAACTGAAAAAGCCTCTTGAGTCCGCTGCGCCACTGTCATATCTGAGGGCGCACGATAGGGGTATAGCTCAGTTGGTAGAGCGACGGTCTCCAAAACCGTAGGTCGCGGGTTCGAACCCTGCTGCCCCTGCCATATCACCAAATTCAAAGTGCACTGGCCGCTACTGTTTCTGCAGGTGTTAAATCCTGTATGGCAGATTGCTGGTCGCAGGTGGTGCAATCGCGGTTCCCTCTGGCCGGGGATTGACATATTGTCCGGGCGAACCTGATCGGTGGATGGAGTGTCATGTCGCGTTTTGATGGGTATTTCCTGCGGCAATTGCTTGTGTTGTTCGGGTTCTTCACCCTTGTTCTGGTTGGCGTTTTCTGGATCACCCGGTCGGTGAGCCTGTTTGAACGGGTCATTAGCGGTGGTCAATCCGCGATCGTGTTTTTGGAATTCACTGCTCTGACATTGCCGACGCTTATCAGGACCGTCATGCCGATGGCCGTGTTTGCTGCGGCTGTCTATGCGACCAACCGGCTAAGCCGCGAAAGCGAGCTGACCGTCATGCTGGCCACGGGATCAAGCCCCTGGCGTCTGGCGCGCTCGGTCGTGTTGTTTGGTCTGAGTGCGGGGTTGATGATGGCGATTATCAGCGTGTTTTTGCGCCCTGCATCGCTGGAACAGCTCGAACTTCGTCAGGCAGAGGTCGCGGGCGATGTGACCGCCCAGCTTTTGAACGAAGGCGAGTTTCTGCACCCCGCCAAAGGCGTCACGGTTTACATCGGTCGCGTTGATCTGGATGGCACATTGCATGAGGTCTTTGTGTCTGACCGCCGAGATCCGGAAAATCCCGCAAGCTACTCCAGCGCCACTGCGTATTTGGTCAATGACGGTTCAGGTTTGCATCTGGTGATGCTTGATGGGGTGGCGCTGCGCTTGAATGTGGCGGACACAACATTGTCTTCGACGTTGTTCGAAGATGCGGCATACGACATCTCGCAGATCACCAGCGGCCCAAAAAGCGGCCAGCGCAGCCTTGAGGCGATCCCGACGGCAGAGCTGTTGCAGGATCGTAGTCAGATTGCCGAAGCGGATAAATACACCGAAGGCGAGATGGTGGACGAATTGCATCAACGGTTTTCCTGGATAGCGATCTGCATCGCGGTCGCCCTTGTCGGGTATTCGGCATTGATGCTGGGCAGTTTTTCGCGGTTCGGATTATGGCCGCAGATTCTGGGGGCATTTACCATTTTGGTGATGCTGGAGGGCGTCCGCGGCTTTGTGTCTCCGGTCGTGATTGACGACCTGCGACTTTGGTGGTTGCTTTACATGCCCGCTTTGATGGGAGTCGCGGTGTCTTGCGTGTTTCTGGCGATCGCGGGTCGGCCTCTCAAGCCCGGCCGGGCATCGCGCGTGTCCACTCCGGTCTGAGGCAACCCTTTCGGCGGGAGCTGTCTTCGTCCCGTGTCGTTAGAAATGCTCGCGCGAAAGCGTCAAAACTTAGCAGGCAGCCATCAGGCGATAGACGATCTGGGCAGCTGTGAAATCCCATGCAGCGTTGCCGTCCGGGGCCAGTTCGACCACATCGAAGCCCACGCATTTGCGGTGTTTCAGCGCGTGTTCGACCAGTTGCAATGCCTGATAATACCCCAATCCGCCGGGAACGGGGGTTCCGGTCGCGGGCATCAGCGAGGGGTCCAGCCCGTCCACGTCAAAACTGACATAGACCAGATCGGGGAAGTCTTCGGGCAAATCGACAGCGTGGATATGCCCGGTCACAAGCTCTTCGGCGTCCACGTGAAAGACGTGGTTCGTAAGGCGGCTTTTGGCCTCTTCCGTGGAAAAGGCGCGCACCCCGAATTGGGCCAGTCGGAGGCCTTGCTCGACCAACAGATGCATGACCGAGGCATGGCTGTGCTTCTCGCCCTGATAGGCGTTGCGCAAGTCCGCATGGGCATCGATCTGAACGATGCCGACCGGTTGCCCCAACGCCCGGGTCACACCCATCACCGCCCCATAGCTAAGCGAGTGCTCTCCGCCCAGGGTTACGGGTACTTTGCCTGCGTGGATGGCGGCTTCGGTTCGTTGAGCCAGCCGTTCCATCACGTCAGGTAGCGCGCCGTCGCAATCCAGCGGTTCCTCGGTGAAGATGCCCTCGACGCAAGGCTCGGCATGGCCGGTGATGCGCTCGAGCTCATTGCTGGCTTCAATAATCGCAGCTGGTCCTTTGGCGGTGCCCGAGCCGTATGAAACAGTGCGTTCCAGCGGCACTGGGATGACGCAAAACCGGGCGCTATCTGAGCGCTCGGATGCGGTCAGTTCACTGTCGAGGAAAATGGTCATGAGAGGCGGTCCTTAAAGTCATCATAGCCGAACTGTCTGATGATCTTCAGCTCGTCCGTTTCGCTGTTCCAAAGGGCGATGGTGGGCAAGGGGACACCGTTGAACGTGTTGGTCTTGACCATCGAATAATGCGCCTGATCGAGGAAGGCAAAACGCCGACCGATCTCCAGCGGCTTGTCCCACGTATAGTCCCCGATCACATCCCCTGCGAGGCAAGACGGCCCGCCGAGGCGGTAAGTGTGGCCCGCCTCGGCCTCGTCCATCAGGGCTGGGCGATAGGGGGCCTCGATCACGTCGGGCATGTGGCAGGTGGCCGAAATGTCGGTGATCGCGAGGTTCATGCCATTGGTTGGCAGGTCGAGGATTTCGCCGACCAGAATACCCGCGTCCAGCGCGACGGCCTCGCCGGGTTCGAGGTAGACATCGACATGGTGGGTTTCGCGGATGGCTTTGATGAAGGCGACCAGATCGTCACGGTCGTAGTCGCCGCGAGTGATATGGTGTCCCCCCCCGAAATTCAGCCATTTGAGCGCGCCGAGGAAGGGTTTGAGTTTCGGCTCTACGGCAGCCCATGTGCGTTGCAGGGGATCGAATCCCTGTTCGCAGAGCGTGTGCATGTGTAGCCCATCAACCCCGGTCAGAGTCTCGGGGGTCAGTTGACTGACGGGCGTGCCCAACCGCGAGCAGGGGGCGCAGGGGTCGTATTTGGGGATTTCGCCCTCGGAATGTTCCGGGTTGATACGCAGGCCGACCTGAACATTTGCTGCTTGGGCTTTGGCCAGGAACCGGTCCTTTTGCGCAGGTGAGTTGAAGATGATGTGGTTGGACAGCGACAGGATTTCGTCGATATCGGATTCTTTGTACCCGGCGCAGAAGGTGGCAACCTCGCCGCCATATTCCTCGCGGCCCAGACGGGCCTCGTAAATGCCGCTGGCGCAGGTGCCGCCGAGGTGCTGACGCACCAGCGGGGCCAGCGAGAACATCGAAAACGCTTTGAGTGCGCTCAGGACATGTGCGCCGGATCGGGTGCCGATATCGGAGAGGATGGTCAGGTTCCGCTTAACTGCCTTCTCGTCGACCACAAAGCAGGGGGTGGGGACGCGGGCAAGGTCGAATTTGCGGAAGGCGCCGGCGTCACCGGCCTGTGTGGTCATTATATCAGACATGTCCGGTGTCTCCGATTGTGGAGAGGCCGGGGGGCCAGCTCCCCGGACCCCCCGGAGCATTTGGGAAAAGATGAAGGTCAGAAACTGACGGGACCGTCGAGTTCGT
>NZ_JBQFMP010000033.1:2500-6529 GCF_056531905.1 Ruegeria sp. K11 | reverse complement strand
TCTGACCTTCAGGTTATGAGCCTGACGAGGTTTGATCGTTAAGCAAACAGTCCGGTGGACTGTTTGTGGATCGAACGTGCTGTTTGGATTTTGGTTGCGGGGAGAGGATTTGAACCTCTGACCTTCAGGTTATGAGCCTGACGAGGTGAAGACGTTAAGCAATTGATCCAGTGGATCAATTGTAGTCTGAACGGGCTGTGTTGGGGTTTTCTGACGCTGGTTGCGGGAGCAGGATTTGAACCTGCGACCTTCAGGTTATGAGCCTGACGAGCTACCGGGCTGCTCCATCCCGCGTCAGAGTCAGAAAGTATTCATCGTTTTAGAGAGAATGCTGTTTTGTGGGCTTTTACTAGGTTTGGCGGTGACCTACTCTCCCGGGGCTTAAGCCCAAGTACCATTGGCGCGGCAGTGCTTAACTTCCGGGTTCGGGATGGGACCGGGTGTTTCACTTGCGCTATGACCACCAAACCGAGGAAAAGCCCCCGTCGCGACTTTTGCGGAGCAAAAGCGCGACGCGCGGGAGGCAGCGTCTTTTGTTTACAAAAGGCGCGTTCCCGCACGGTTATAGTATCAACCAACAACGTCGCTGTTTGCGCAGCAAAAGCGACGAGCGGGAGGCAGCGTATTCGTTTACGAATGCGCGTTCCCGCGTTTTAGTCATCCATTGTCAAGGTCAGTGTATGCTTTCGGCTTTTTGATTTCGCCTACCGTCTCTCCTTGAGGCGGTGGGTGTCTTTCCATTACTGGATCAAATCAAGCCTATCGGGCGATTAGTACCGGTCAACTGAACGCATTACTGCGCTTACATCTCCGGCCTATTGACGTGGTGGTCTTCCACGGCCCTCAGGGAGACCTTGTTTTGAGGGGGGCTTCCCGCTTAGATGCCTTCAGCGGTTATCCTGTCCGATCATAGCTACCCAGCACTGCCGTTGGCACGACAACTGGTCCACCAGTGGATCGTTCACCCCGGTCCTCTCGTACTAGGGGCAACTCCTCTCAAGTCTCCTACACCCACGGCAGATAGGGACCGAACTGTCTCACGACGTTCTAAACCCAGCTCACGTACCTCTTTAAACGGCGAACAGCCGTACCCTTGGGACCTGCTCCAGCCCCAGGATGAGATGAGCCGACATCGAGGTGCCAAACACTGCCGTCGATATGGACTCTTGGGCAGTATCAGCCTGTTATCCCCGGCGTACCTTTTATCCGTTGAGCGATGGCCCTTCCACTCGGGACCACCGGATCACTATGGCCGTCTTTCGACTCTGCTCGACTTGTCAGTCTTGCAGTCAGGCTGGCTTCTGCCATTGCACTCAACGAGCGATTTCCGACCGCTCTGAGCCAACCTTCGCGCGCCTCCGTTACGCTTTAGGAGGCGACCGCCCCAGTCAAACTACCCGCCACGCAGGGTCCCGGATCCGGATAACGGACCGCGGTTAGACATCAAGAGTGCGAAGGGTGGTATCTCAAGGGAGGCTCCACAGGGACTTGCGTTCCTGCTTCAAAGCCTACCACCTATCCTGCACATCACAATCCTGATGCCAGTGCGAAGCTGTAGTAAAGGTGCACGGGGTCTTTCCGTCTAACCGCGGGAAGCCTGCATCTTGACAGGCAATTCAATTTCGCTGAGTCGATGTTGGAGACAGCGGGGAAGTCGTTACGCCATTCGTGCAGGTCGGAACTTACCCGACAAGGAATTTCGCTACCTTAGGACCGTTATAGTTACGGCCGCCGTTTACCTGGGCTTCAATTCAAGGCTCTCACCTCTCCTTTTAACCTTCAGGCACCGGGCAGGCGTCAGACCCTATACGTCGTCTTGCGACTTCGCAGAGCCCTGTGTTTTTAATAAACAGTCGCCACCCCCTGGTTTGTGCCCCCAGCCCCTAGTTGCCTAGGAACCGGGCCTCCTTCTCGCGAACTTACGGAGGTATTTTGCCGAGTTCCTTCAACATCGTTCTCTCAAGCGCCTTGGTATGCTCTACCAGTCCACCTGTGTCGGTTTAGGGTACGGTCTGATGGAGGGCTATTTCCAGGAACCACTCAGCAGCCCAATCAATCCGATAAGATTGAACTACACCTGTGATCCGTCACATCCTCCTGGCCTAGGAATATTAACCTAGTTCCCATCGCCTACGCCTTTCGGCCTCGGCTTAGGGGCCGGCTTACCCTGCTCAGATTAGCTTTAAGCAGGAACCCTTGGACTTTCGGCGAGAGTGTCTCTCACACTCTTTGTCGCTACTCATGTCATCATTCTCACTAGTGATCTCTCCACGGGATCGCTCACGCGCCCGCTTCATCGAAAGCTCCAAATATCCTCCAAGGCGTTCCGAAGAACGCTAAAGAGGATAGGAACTATGTCACACTACGCTCTGCTACCGATGCTTACGCATCCCTAGACTTCGGCTCATGGCTTGAGCCCCGTTACATCTTCGCCGCAGGACAACTTATTTAGACCAGTGAGCTGTTACGCTATCTTTAAAGGATGGCTGCTTCTAAGCCAACCTCCTGGTTGTTTTGGTCGTCCCACCTGCTTTCCCACTTAGCCATGAATTGGGGGCCTTAGTCGTAGGTCAGGGTTGTTTCCCTCTCCACTACGGACGTTAGCATCCGCAGTGTGTCTGCCATCTAGTACTCCCGGGTATTCGGAGTTTGGTTAGGATCAGTAAGCCTGTGGGGCCCCATTACCCATCCAGTGCTCTACCCCCCGGGGTATTCGGATGACGCTCTACCTAAATAGATTTCGCAGAGAACCAGCTATCTCCGAGTTTGATTGGCCTTTCACCCCTAGGCACAGCTCATCCCGATCCTTTTCAACGGATGTGGGTTCGGTCCTCCAGTAAGTGTTACCTTACCTTCAACCTGGCCATGCCTAGATCACTCGGTTTCGGGTCTGATCCCACGAACTCATACGCCCTATTAAGACTCGCTTTCGCTACGCCTACACCTAACGGCTTAAGCTTGCTCGTGAGACCAAGTCGATGACCCATTATACAAAAGGTACGCCGTCAGCTCGCAAGGAGCCTCCGACTGATTGTAGGCGTTCGGTTTCAGGTACTGTTTCACTCCCCTCGTCGGGGTGCTTTTCACCTTTCCCTCACGGTACTGGTTCGCTATCGGTCAGCAAGGAGTACTTAGCCTTCGAAGGTGGTCCTCCGATCTTCAGACAGAATTTCACGTGTTCCGCCCTACTTAATACGTCCATCAAAGCTTCCTATACGGGGCTGTCACCCGCTATGGCCACGCTTCCCAACGTGTTCTAGTCACTTATCCGGCTCGGCTGGTCCCCGTTCGCTCGCCGCTACTAGGGGAGTATCAATTGATTTCCTTTCCTCCGGGTACTTAGATGTTTCAGTTCCCCGGGTTTGCTCTTAAAACCCTATGTATTCAGGTCTTAAGTACCTGTTTAAGCAACATATTGATTATCAAGGATAACAATATGAAGCTTTCAGGTGGGTTGCCCCATTCAGAAATCCATGGATCAAAGCTTATTCTCAGCTCCCCATGGCTTATCGCAGAGTATCACGTCTTTCATCGCCTCTTGCTGCCAAGGCATTCACCAAACGCCCTTCTCGCGCTTGATTTGATCCAGAAAAAGAAAGACACACGATAGTTGTGCTACCGCCTATTCGGCTACTTGAGCACGATGTCTGCTACGAACTTCGTTCTTCGCAGACTATGTATCAATCGAGACCGCCCAGCTGGTAACTAAAGGCAGTCATTCTTCTGAACCAAAAACATACATTTCCCGCCCCCGCCACTTGGACGAGGACAATTGAGCAACCCCATGTGGTCTCCCAGCCGTGCAGCTGATCAACGCAGGTCGCTCGGGTTAGTATATTTGACTTGGACAACTCTGTTCGTTTCAGTCGCGATACGCACTAAAGGCCGGCTAGACCCAAACTGCGCCGCTTATCCGAAGATAAGAACGACCGAGATCAGTGCCACACTCGGCACGATCAAACAGTGTTGATTGATTTCTCTCTATACGATGTCAATTGCGGCGACTTTCGAAGAAAGTCGTCCGGGTGC
>NZ_JBQFMP010000032.1:0-12515 GCF_056531905.1 Ruegeria sp. K11 | reverse complement strand
TGGGACTCATGCGGGCCGAGATCGAGCGCGACATGAAGCTGATGGGCGTCACCCGCGTCGATCAGCTTTCGCGTGACAACCTGCGGTTTCGTGACGCCGAGTTCGACTTCGCCACGCGCCAAAAGGCGGTTGCCTGAACCCAGATCAGCCAGGGGACTACTCCAACGGGCAGAGCGGTTCACGCAACCGCCCTACCCGCCCGGGCTCTGCCGCAGGTTTTCAGGCAGCCAGGTGGCAAGGTCGGGAAACCAGATCAGGATGAAGACCATCAGCACCATGATCAGAAACATCGGAATCGCCGCGCGTGCGATATAGCTCATCTCGTGGTTGGTCATGCCCTGCATCACGAACAGGTTGAACCCGATGGGCGGCGTGATCTGCGCCATCTCGACCACGACCACGATGAAGATGCCGAACCAGATCAGATCAATCCCGGCGTCGCGGATCATCGGCTCGACCACGGCCATGGTCAGCACCACGGACGAGATTCCATCCAGGAAGCAGCCAAGGATGATGTAGAACACCAGCAGGACCATCAAAAGTTCGAACCGCGTCAACTCCCAACCCGCAATCAGATCAGCCAGTCCGCGCGGCAGGCCGGTAAAGCCCATCGACAGCGACAGAAAGGCCGCGCCCGCAAGGATCAGGGCGATCATCGCGCTTGTGCGCGTGGCGCCCATCAGGCTTTCGGTAAAGGTCTTCCACGTCAACGATCCCTGCCCTGCCGCAAGCAACAGCCCGCCGATCACGCCAAAGGCCGCAGCCTCGGTCGCGGTGGCATAGCCCAGATACATCGACCCGATCACCACCATGATCAGCAGGATCACGGGCAGCAGAAACCGCGAGTTCTTGACCTTTTCCGAGAAGCTGAGCTTGCCTTCCTCATTCGGCTGCCAATCCTTGCCCAGCTTCGAATAGATCGCCACATAGCCCATGAACATCGCGGCCAGCACAAGCCCCGGCAGGATGCCCGCAAAGAACAGCTTGGTGATGGATTCGTTGATGGTGACCCCATAGACGATCAGCGTCAGCGATGGCGGGATCATCAGCCCCAGCGTCGCAGCACCGGTCAAAGTACCGATGATCATCCGTTCGGGATAATTGCGCTTGCGCAGTTCCGGGATCGACATTTTGCCGACCGTGGTCAGCGTGGCCGCGGATGAGCCCGACACGGCGGCAAAGACGGTGCAGCCCACGATATTCGTATGCACCAGACCGCCGGGCAGCGGGGCCATCCATGGCGACAGGCCCTTGAACATGTCCTCGGATAATCGCGTTCGATAGAGGATCTCGCCCATCCAGATGAACATCGGCAGCGCGGTCAGGGTCCAGGAAGACGATGCCGACCAGATGGTCGTGATCATCACGTCACCGACGGGTCGGGTCGTGAACAGCTCCATCCCGACCCAGGCGACGCCCATCAGGGCCAGCCCGACCCAGACACCGCTGCCCAGAAGGGTGAACAGAACGAAGAGGAAGAGGATGATGACAGACAGGTTTTCCATGCTCTTATTCTCCGTGGCTCTGATCAGCCAGATCGCGGGTGATCCGGTGATCGCCTTTGAACAGCACATGGAACAGGTGATCGGTCAGGGCGATGGCCAGGATAACGGCCCCGATCAGCATGGTGGATTGAGGTATCCAAAGCGCCGTTCTGTCCTGCCCCTGACTGACGTCATTGAACTTCCAGCTCCAGTAGACAAAGCGGTAGGCGTACCAGCAGAAATACCACATCACAGCGGCTCCGATGGCAAAGCACCAGATTTCAAGGATCCGGCGAACCTTGTCGGACACCGCGTTCAACAGGATCGACACGCGGATGTGACTGCCCCGGTTCAGGGCGTTGGCGAAGGCCAGAAATGATGCTGCGGCCATTGCATAACCGGCATAATCGGGCGCGCCAGGAAAAACCTCTCCGGTCCAGCGGGCCAGCATCTGCACCACGATCAGCAGCAGGATGGAGATCAGGCTGAGCGCCGCCAGAACCCCTGCCGCCAGATAGATGAAATCCAGTACGGACCGAAGTCCTCGCAATGCCGCCATACCGTCCCCGCTGTGTTATGATTTGTTTGTGGGCGGCAGTTTGCTCCGCCGCCCACCCGCGCAGTTACTGCGAGGACTGGAACGCATCGACGATGGCCTTGCCCTCGTCCCCTGCGGCTTCCAGCCATTCGTTGGTCATGGTCACGCCGATCTCTTTCAGCTCGCCCACCATCTGATCCGAAGCCGGGCCAACGGTCATGCCGCCGTCACGCAGACCTTGCAGCGTGAACCCGGTATATTCCTTGGCGCGCCAGTTGCCTGCGTATTCAGCCAACTCGGCACAGGCTTTGATGACGTTCTTGTTGGTGTCCGACACGCCCGACCAGACATCCGAGTTCACCATCACGTAGTTGCGCGGCAGCCAGGCGTCGACCTCGTAGAAATAATTCAGGCTTTCCCAGACCTTACGGTCGTACCCGGTCGATCCCGACGACACCATCGAATCCGCCACGCCGGTTGCAAAGGCCTGGCTGATCTCGGCCGCTTCGATGGTCACAGGCAGCATCCCTGTCAGCTCGGCCAGACGCGAGGTGGCGTTGTTATACGAGCGGAACTTGATGCCTTCCATATCCGCGACCGAGTTGACCTCGTTCTTGAAATACAGCCCCTGCGGCGGCCAAGGTACCGCGTAAAGCAGCGTCAGGTTCTGTTCGGCCAGCAGCTTTTCAATGGACGGCTTTGCGGCCTCCCACAGCTTGGCGCTGTCGTCGAACGAGGTTGCCAGGAACGGGATCGAGTCAAACCCGAACAGCGCGTTTTCATTCTGGTGGCCAGACAGCAGGCGTTCACCAATCGGGGCCTGCCCGGTCTGGATCGCGCGCTTGATGTCCGCTCCTTTGAACAGTGAGCCCGAAGGGTGGGTGACGATTTCGATCTCGCCGCCTGTGCCGGTGGTGACGCATTTGGCAAACTCTGCCCCCGTGGCCGAGTGGAAGTTCGACGCCGAGTAAGCCATCGGCATATCCCATTTTTCGGCCAGAGCGGGTGCGGCTGACGCTGCAGTCAAAGCAGTTGCTGCCATTAGGTTTGTTAGTTTTTTCATCGTATTCTCCCTATTGAATTTCCAGTTGCCGATGGTGTTCACCGGCCATTTCTTATGTTGCGTAACGCGAGGGTGCATAGACGCTCATATCCGTATTCGGGGTCCGGCCCGCGACCATCTGCGCCAACAGGCGTCCTGTTTTTGGGCCACCGGTCAAACCGATATGATGGTGACCAAAACCCATATAGGCACCGTTAATCCTCGGAACCGCTCCGATCACCGGGATCGAATCCGCCGGGGCAGGCCTGTGCCCCATCCATTCCACTTCCTCCTTCCATGTCACGCCCGGAAAGGCGGCCCGGGCATTCTTGCGCATCAACTCAAACGGTGCGCGTGAGGGCGGGGCGTCCAACCCGCCGAATTCAACTATCCCTGCCAAACGTATGCGCCCGTCCATCGGTGTGGCAACAAATTTGCCTGATGCCACCATGACCGGGCTACGCGGCATGGCAGAAGGTTCTACCAATTCAAGATGATAGCCGCGTTCGCTTTCAAGGGGAACAGAAACCCCCAATCGTTTCGCCAAAGGCCCCGACCAGACCCCGGCCGTCACAATCGCGCTGTCGCAGGGAATGGTCTCGGCACCCGTTCGCACCCCTGTAACACGCCCATTGTCGCGTAGTACGTCCTCGACATGGGCACGAATGATCCGACCGCCATTCTTCTCGACATGCGCGGCCAGGTCCTTCACATAACGCCCCGGATCGGTGATGTGACCATGATCTGACAGCTTGGCGGCAAAACCGATATCCGTGCTGAAAACCGGATCATAATCGTGAAAGGCTTTGCCCTCCAGTTCTTCCCACTGAAAACCATGCTTGCGCCGGATGCCCCAGCCAAACGCGTCACCTTCGAACTGGGCCCGATTGCCATAAAGGAACAGATAATCTGACGGCACAATCCACTTTTCAGCGCCCGTCCCTGCCGCCAGAGCCTTGTGGTCATTCAAGCTGTCTCCGACAATGGGCGTCAGGGCAGCCGCAATCCGTTCAACATCGGCGACGTTCGCGTGGCTCAGATATTGCCTGAGCCACGGGAGCAATTTGGGAAGGTACCCCCATTTCAGAAACAACGGCTGAGAACGGCTGAACAGCATCTTTGGCGCTTTCCCAAGCAGACCGGGAACCGTCACCGGCACGATCGAGCAGGATGCCAACACCCCGCCATTGCCGTGGGATGTGCCCTCGCCCGGTCCCGCTTTGTCGATCAGGATCACGTCATGACCATCGCGTTGCAGCCAGACCGCGGCGGACACTCCGACAATTCCTGCACCGATGATGGCTATGGTTTTTTTGTCGCTCATGCCACCGCCCTTGCCACCGCGTAGTGATCCAGTTTGGCCACAACCGGCCTGCCGCCCAACCCCGGGCCGTCGGGAACAGCCACCTGACCGTTGCGGACCGGGAACGGCTCTTCCAGAATGTCCTGAAACAGGAAGTAGGACGCCTGATAGAACTCGCAGCCCAGCGTGATTTCTGGGGTTGCCGCGATCATATGCGTACCTGCCAGATGGGCCAGACCGGCTTCGAACATATCACCACCATAGGCCGTCAGGCCGTGTGACGCCGCCATCCGCGCGACCGTCTGACTGCGGGTCAGACCACCAGATTTCATGATTTTAACCGACACACCGTCGCAAATGCCCTCGCGCGCAGCGCGTTCCATATCCTCGGGGCCAAAGACACTTTCATCTGCCAATAGCGGCACATCGGTCATCCCGCGCAACTGGGCCATCATGCCAAAATGGTGCGCGCGGACGGGTTGCTCGATGAAATCCGGGGCGAACTGTGCCACATCCCGCACCCGCGCCGGAGCCTCTTCGATGCTAAGACCCTGATTATAGTCCACACGGACAGAGAAATCGGGATGGGACTGCGCCAGATGTTCCAACCGCATGATGTCAAACGCGTGGTCCTTGAACCCTGTCTTGAGCTTCACGATCCGGATGCCATCAGCCTGCAGCTGCGCCAACAGATCGATATCCTGCCCGAAATCGGGGTTCGCAATCGAACAGCTGAGCGGGATCGTTCCTCGGCAGCGGCCCCCCAGCAGGGACCAGACCGGCACCCCGCAGATTCGGCCCGCAAGGTCCAAAAGGGCCGTTTCCAATGCCGCCTTCGCCTCGGTACAATGAGCCACGGCATAAGCCGCGCGCGCCATTATCGCAGACCGGTCCCCAACCCGCGCACCAACAACAAGCGGGCGCAAATAACGGTTCAGCGCGGCATAGGTGGCCTCGGGCGTACCTGTGAACACGGACCAGGGCGAGGCCTCGCCAAAGCCTTCGGTTCCGTCCTCGGATCTCAGCCGCAGGATGACAATTTCGCACGCACCTTCGACGGATCCTATCCCATGATCGCGACGGGATGTAACCGGCAGCTTCAGGTGCCACAGGTCATACCCGATGATTGTCTGCTCCAGATCGCCCATTGCACCCCTTGCCAGTGGCATCAGCCTGCCTTGACCGGCATATCATTTCAAATACTATTTCTTCGGCACTTCATCAGATAAAATGATAGGCTGACTTATGTCTCTCCGCTTTCGTCAATTGCAGGCCTTTCACGCCATCATGGAGACCGGCACCGTGACTGGCGCTGCCTCGGTGCTGGGCATCTCGCAACCGGGCATCAGCAACCTGTTGGCTCAGCTGGAACGCGAAGCGCGGTTGCCGCTGTTTGAAAGAACCAAGGGGCGTTTGTTGCCAACACCCGAGGCCGAGCTGTTGTATCGCGAGGTCGATACAGTCGTGCGCGGATTGGATCACGTGGCGCAGGCGGTGTCGGATTTGCAGAACAAGCACCCGGGTCAGTTGCAGGTTGCAGCTCCGCATCTGCTGTCGTTTGGGTTCATGCCGCGCGAAATCGCCCGCTTTGCGCAAAGCCGACCCAACCTGTCGGTCAGCTTTCAATCGCAATACTCCTCGAAAATTCAGGAATGGGTGATCTCGGGCCTGTTCGAGATCGGCATTGTCGAGATGCCAATACTGCATGATACGCTGAATTATCAGGTGTTCCGATTTGAAACGATGGCGACTTTCCCGGACACCAGTCCTCTGGCAGCGCATGAGGTGCTGACACCCGAGATACTTGAGCACGAGCCATTCATCGTCATGGGCCCGGAACATCAGACCCACCGCCGGACCCGCGATATCTTTCAAGCTGCAGGACGCACGTGGCGGACGCAAATCCACACTCATCTTTCGGAAAACCTGTTGAGTTTTGTCAAACAGGGTATGGGCGTGGCGATGATCGACCCGTTTACCGTCACCTTCGACGGTGAAAACGGATACCTGACCCGTCCCTTCCGGCCGGCCGTCATGCTGGACCTTGCGATAATCACCGCCAAAGGACGCCCCCTGTCTACGATAGCGCAGGAGTTTCTGGCCCAGCTCACCCCGTCAATCGCCTCTTACGCGACCCATTCCGAGACCGGCGCCGCTGCTTCGTGAAGGGGTTGCGAATGGATATCGACCAATGTCGGGCCGTCATGTTCGATGGCTTGCCGCAGAACACCAGGCAGATCGGCGGGGTCCCGGACCGTCCATGATTTAACGCCAAAGGCGGCGGCCACGGCTGCGTGATCGGTGCGGTTGAAATCAACATTGTAATACCGCTGACCAAAACCCGCATTTTGCCCGGCCTTGATCCAGCCAAAGACCGAGTTCGAGAACACAATCGACGTAATCGGCATGTTGTGCCGCACCATGGTTTCGAACTCGCCGCAGGTGAACCCGAACGAACCGTCGCCCATGACCGACAGTGTCTTGACCGAGGGTCGGCCCATATGCGCGCCCATGGCAGCCCCCAGCGAATAGCCCAAAGCCCCGTGCGCCCGGTTGGTGATGAACTGCCGGCCCGGCTTGCGCCAGCGATAATGCGCACTGAAATAGGGGCACGGCGTGCCGGGATCAGCGACCACAATCGCATCGTCATCGAGGATTTCCATCAGCGCGGCCATCACCGCCTCGGGGCGGATCGGCGTTTCGCGACTGGCGGCCAGAGGGGCGAAGGCGGCCAGCTTGGCCTCCCATGCGGCGCGGGCTTTGGCCGTGCCACCCAGATTGGGCAAGTCCCGACGAGCCTGCAGCGCATCCGCCAAGGCCTCAAGCGCCAGACAAGCATCGGCGCAGATCGCGACCTCGGTCGGATAGTTCGCGCCGATCACCATCGGGTCGCTGTCGATATGGATGATAGTGGCATCGCGTCCGGGGCTGCGCCAGCGTTCGGTCGTGACCGACCCGGCGCGGCAACCTATGAACAAGACGACATCGGCAGCGTCCACCACGGCGCGGGTCGCAGGCACACCGCCGTTCGACCCCACCACGCCCAGGGCCAGCGGATCAGTTTCAGCAATCGCACCTTGACCCGAGACTGTGGTGGCAACCGGCATGTCCAGCAGGGCTGCAACCCGGCGCAACGCATCTTCAGCGCCAGACAGAACCGGGCCGCCCCCGCACACCGCCACAGCGGATTTCGCCTGCGCCAAAATCTCGGCAGCGGCTTCAATCGCATCCGGGTCCGGCCCCGCCCTCTCGGCCGGAAAGCTGCGATGCCGCGCATCCGCCCAAATTTCGGCCTCGTCCACAGGCGCTTTCTGAGTGTCAAACGGCAGCGCCAGATGTGTCGCGCCGGGTGTGCCTGTCGTCATCGCGCGGAATGCCGCGCGAACCATGGCCGGCAGACGAGTCGCGTCATCCAGCGATGCGTTCCATTTCGCCAACGGCTTGAACAGCGCCGGTTGGTCCAGTTCCGTCAAAGGGTACTTCCCCCGACTGGTTGTCGCCACATCCGACGTGATTGCCAGAATCGGAACAGAGCTTTCGTTGGCCTCAACCACACCCGGCAGAATATAGGTCGCGCCACCACCGGAAGGGCCCTCACACACGCCCGGCTTGCCTGTCACGCGGGCATAGCCATCGGCCATATAGGCTGCGTGACGTTCATCTCTTGTCAGAATGTGCTGAATTCCGTGGTCCATCCGGGCCAGCGCATCATAGAACGGCAACGTGGTATCCCCACACAGGCCGAACATATGCGTCACCCCATGCGCTTCGAGCATACGCACCATGGCTTCCGCTCCGGTCAGATGGTTTGTGCCCGTCATTGCATGTCGCTCCTATGGCTTCAAAATTGCGCACAGACCTGTATACAGTATTGTATATTGATTTCAAGACATGCCTGTGTCACCTGTCGATCAGGAAAAAGGACGAAGGTCATGGCAGGTCCACGGGTTGATGACATTTATGATCAGGTCAAGGCGATGGCGGTGTCTTTCCGGCTACGTCCCGGCGACCGGTTGAACGAGGTCGCGCTGTCCCGAGACCTTGGGGTCAGCCGCACCCCCCTGCGCGAGGCGTTAAACCGGCTCGTCGCTGAACGGCTGTTCGATTTTCGCCCCGGTCAGGGTTTTTTTTGCCGCCCGCTGGACGCTGAAAGCGTTTTCGATCTGTTCGAACTGCGCCAGATCATAGAAGTAGCGGCCGTGCGCGCGGCATGCGTGAAGGCGACGGATGGCGATCTGCAGGCGCTCTGCACTGAGCTGTATGAGACCGGGATTGACATCACCGGCCTGACCGTCGAAGACGCCGTCAACCGGGACGAGGCCTTCCATCTGGGGATCGCAAAACTATCCGGCAACAACGAGTTGCTTCAGACCCTGATGCGGATCAACGAGCGCATCCGGTATATCCGCTGGATATCCATGAGCATGGACCGGGTGCATCGCTCGAAAGATGAGCATAAACGTGTCATGCAGGCACTGATGGACCGCAACGGAGATCAGGCGGCCGACATACTGGGCACGCATATCGCCAAGCGGATGGATCAGGTTCAAGACGCCGTGCGTGAAGGAATATCCAGCATCTACATGGAAGGGTCCGAGAACATCTCGAGCCGCATCATCGAGGAGGCCAAGACATGATCGCGAGGGGCGGCAAATCCATCTACGGCGCATCGGTCGGAATCCTGATGCTGGACGCCCGGTTTCCCCGCATTCCCGGCGACATGGGCAATGCACAGACTTGGCCCTTTCCCGTGCTCTACCGCATCGTCCGCGAGGCCTCGCCAGATCGGGTGGTGCGGCACAAGGCCGATGGCATGCTGGACGCGTTCATCGACGCCGCCCGGGAACTGGTCCGCGATGGCGCGGACGGGATTACCACCAATTGCGGCTTCCTGTCGCTTTTCCAAAATGAACTTGCGCAGGCCGTGCCGGTGCCAGTTGCCACCTCTTCGCTGATGCAGGTGGGAATGGTGAACCGTATCCTGCCCGCAGGAAAACGCGCAGGGGTCCTGACAATCTCGGCCTCATCCTTAAGCGACGACCACCTGCTCCTTGCCCAGGTTCCGGCCGATACGCCCATTGGCACAACCGAAGGGGGCCAGGAATTCACCCGCGCCATTCTGGGCAATGAAGAGGCTTTGGACGTGGAGAAAGCCCGTTCGGATAATGTCGAGGCTTCGCTTGCCCTGCAAGCCGTCACCCCGGATCTGGGCGCGATTGTGCTGGAATGCACCAATATGTGCCCTTACGCGTCGGACATACAAAAGGCGACCGGCCTGCCCGTCTTTTCAATCGTGTCCTTCGTCAACTGGTTCCAATCCGGGCTGACCCCTCCGGTCTACCCGTTAAGCTAAGGTCGCGCGTCAGGAGAGTCTCAGTTTCTTTCGCAACGGCCCGCTGTTTTTCACGATGACTGCCTCGACCTGCCCCGAGACACCCGGAATGGCAATTCCGTGAGTCTGACCCAACATCTCGGCAATGCCCAGCCCGCACATCTCGTGCATGTATTTTGAATAAACAATGGCGGCATCCACTTTCCGCGCCACAGTCTCAAACGCCTCGGCTGTGATCGAGACATTGCCAATCGCGGTCACGGCACTGGGGGCTACCTGCGCCGAGCTCTTTCCCACGCGCCCGATCACCGCCCGCCCCGAGTGAACGCCAATAGCAACAGACAATGGCTGAACCAGCTGTTTGTCCAGCAGACCGCTGTCGTCCTGCAGCAGCAACTGACACTCCGCCGCCGCCGACAGAGCCGCACGCGCGGCTTGCGTCTTGTGAGTCTCAAGGCCAAAAACGGCCGTCAGCCCGTCATTTGTGAATTTGTCGACAACGCCGCCCTGCAACTCGATCTGCTCGACCATCAGGTCCAATAACTGGTTGAGCACAAAGATCACATCATAGGGCAGAGCTTTGTCCACGAATGGCCGAAACTCTTTGATCTTGAGGTGCAGCACGCTGACCTCACGTTCGACCCCCCATCCAAACGGGTCCGATTTCAGAGGCGTCGACGACGCGCGTCGCGGTTGGATCAGAGGCCGAACATCGACATCACCCACAACACGCGCCTGACAGGCCAGACGCATATTTGGCTCGGCATTGATCTTGTCCAGCAGCTTGCGCTCGGCCGGCCCAACCGGGCTGAGCCCGTCTTGTTCCGACATGACAACCACCCGACAGGTCGAACAGCGCGCCCGCCCGCCGCAAATCGACATATGCTCAATGCCGTTGTCGCGGCTGACATCCAACAGCGTCTTGCCCGGCGCCGCGTCCAGCACAAGGTCCCGACCGTAAGACACCTGAACCCGTTTGCGCAGGTTCATGGCGAAATACAACAGCCCGAAAAGCAGCAACACCGCGCTAAGAATAATGATGACCCATCCCTGAGCCGCTGTCTGATAAGATGAAACCGCCCCACGCACCTCACTCAGCCGCACAGCCAAACCTGCCACTTCGGAACCGTCTGGTGCAAGCCCAAGACGCAGTAGCTCGCGCTGCGCTGCCACCATCCAACCCGCAATGGCCACAATCGGAATCGCCACCGCGACGGGCAGAAGGATCAACAGCCCGTCCTTATACCAGGACTTGGATCGCAGCCAAAAATGAACCCCGACCATCCCGTGCACCCAGACCAGCAGAAGCAGGGCATTCTGTTTGACCGCCGACACGGGCCAAAGCAAAGACAGCTCCTGCAGGTAGCTGACCGGCACCCCGGTCAACACCTCGGACCCGCGCGTGACAATGACATGGCTGACCAGCCAGTACGGGATCGCCAGCCCCAATAGGATCTGAAACCAGCGCCAAAACGGCATCTTCAGACTGCGAATGCTTAGAATACTAAGCGCGCCCAACAGGATATGAACGGCGAAGGACCCATAGAGCAGAGCCGTACCGGGAACAGAACTCCAGACATAGGACATGACGGACAGCATCCTGTCCATCCAGGCCAGAGAGACCAACCCAAGGCCATGGTTGATGAAATGACCGGTCGCATATGCCAACAAGATCAAACCCGACCACAGCCGAGCCTGCTGCATCACCGAGCCTCTCCCATTCGCCCTGATCACCCGTTGACCGCTTTCCATACCTGCAATCCGCCACCTTATTTAGTTCCTATTTGACCTAGCGGATTGAGCGCGCGCGGGTAGCGGAAACAAAGGAGTTCGGGTGCCACGCAGTTCACTTTAAGGTGCAGTTTTTGTGAATGGCGTTGGATACTGGTTTTGGGAGAGGATTTGCACCTGTGACGTTCAAGTGACCGAGCCCCCTGAAATTAGACCATTGTGGTGTTAGCAATCGGTCCAAGCAAAGGATGGGCTATGAAACGCAGTTTTAGTGACGAACAGATCATTGGGAAGATCAAGGGATACGAAGCTGGTGTGAAATCCTGCGTAAGCAGCTCCCTGTTCAGCAGCGCCGTGATGCGGCGATATCCATAGGTTGGACGCTTCGCCACCAACGCCTGTATGTGTGGCAGGACCGCCGTATCTTGGGCTTTATGATAGCCCCGACGCGGCTTTGCGCTCCCGTTCACCCGGTCATGCAGGTTGGAACGGGAGACCTCCAAAATATCGGCGACGGTTTTCATAGCAAATCGTGCCGTTTCGGCGACAGCGCAAGCAAGGTCGGTTTTTTGCCAGTGACTTGTCGAGGGCTTCCTTCAGGATTTCTACTTCCATCGTCTTGCGCCCGAGCTGGCGTTCAAGTTCCCGAATGCGAGCCTCCATGCCACGGACCGTCTTGTTTCCGGTGACGCTGTCATTTGCGGCCAAGGCGATGCTTCCCCCTTCGAGCATGAGCTTGCGCCAACGATACGGAAGATTGGGAGCCACACCATTGCGACGCGCAACAGCAGAGATGCTCTGCCCCTCAAACATCGTCTCTTCTACGATCCGCAGCTTGTCAGCCGCAGACCAGTGACGACGGCGGCCACCGTCGGTGATGATTTCAATCTCAGACATGAGCATGTGCTTAAGGCTATCCTTAAGCCTCCTTGGTCAGGCCAAGGTGCCCGGTCTAAATGGGGGCCAGTTCACGAACTGCTTACGGCTTTGCACCTCTGACCTTCAGGTTATGAGCCTGACGAGGTTTGATCGTTAAGCAAACAGTCCGGTGGACTGTTTGTGGATCGAACGTGCTGTTTGGATTT
>NZ_JBQFMP010000031.1:0-13628 GCF_056531905.1 Ruegeria sp. K11 | reverse complement strand
GCTTCGGCTTCGGCTTCGGCTTCGGCTTCGGCTTCGGCTTCGGCTTCGGCTTCGGCTTCGGCTTCGGCTTCGGCTTCGGCTTCGGCTTCGGAAGGGGCCTTCCCGACTGGCTCGGCGGCGTCAAGGGTCACAGCATCTGTCGTACCTTCGGCGTCAACACCGGTATCGGCCACGTCATCCGACTTGGGATCTTCCACCGGCTTTTGATCGGACTTTTTCTTACCAGCCACCGCAATCTTCCCCTTATCGAATCCAAAAACACATGAATAACAGACCTGACCAAGTTAATCGGAGGTCTCGTCACCCTCAACCCGCATCGCGTGTTTCACAAGTTTTTTAACGGCTTTCCTCATTTCGTCCGGGGTCGGCTCTGACGCGATCCTCAGATGCACATAGTCCAAGGAATAAAGGGGTTCGGCGGTCGCTTCGCTGATGGCTGCCAGCCATAACGGCGCATTTCCCGTCCAGGTTTCGGCAAAATGTCGCGCCGTTCTGGGCGAAAAAACCGGGGCGATAACCGGTTTTTTACCAGCGGCAGCGGCAAGGGCGTCCGATGTCAGCGGTAACAAAAGCTGTCGGTAGACGGGTTGTTCATGTGTTGTCAGTCCAGATTCGGTCAGTCTTTGCGCAATGTTACCCCGGCTGTGCTCGCCGCGCAGATGCAAAAGCGGCGATACTGGTCTGGCCTGCAGCAAGGTGGCAACCAGCTCTTCCGCGGATGCGCCCATCATCTGCGCCCGCCACCCGGCATCAGTGGCTGTTCCCGTGGTGACCGAACCGACGCAGTAGGCCGGCATGTCTCGGGTCACGCCCAGTGAGACGGCCGCATTCACAGCGTTGGCCGACGTAAAGATAAGGCCTTTGATCCCAGACACATCCACCTGAACCGGCAGCGTCCGGATATCCAGGATCGGAGAATGGATGACCTCAACCCGTGACCTGACGCGGGTCGAAAGCTGTGCAACGAACCGTTCGGACGCGGCACGGGGACGGGTCATCAACAAATACAAAAGTCGGCGCCTTGGGCCTTGGGATTGTTTGCATCCGCACGGGGTGATACCCCGCTTGGCAATCAAGGTGTAACGGATCGGGCCAATGGTGCAAACACTTACTGTCCTCGGGCTGGAAAGCAGCTGTGATGACACAGCCGCCGCCGTCGTGCGCCAAAGCGGCGAAGGGGCTGAGGTGTTGTCCTCGATTGTTCACGGACAAACCGAGCTTCACAGTGCCTTCGGTGGCGTAGTGCCCGAGATCGCGGCCCGCGCCCATGCTGAGAAGCTGGATATCTGTGTCACGCAGGCCTTGAAGGATGCAGGTCTGGCTCTGTCCGATATGGATGCGGTCGCGGTAACCGCAGGACCGGGTCTGATTGGCGGCGTCATGTCCGGCGTCATGT
Source organism: Ruegeria sp. K11 (assembly GCF_056531905.1). Classification (NCBI taxonomy): domain Bacteria; kingdom Pseudomonadati; phylum Pseudomonadota; class Alphaproteobacteria; order Rhodobacterales; family Roseobacteraceae; genus Ruegeria; species Ruegeria sp. K11. Next base: position 12,232 of record NZ_JBQFMP010000031.1, on the reverse strand, counting down.
GTGCCAAGGGCATCAGCGCCGCGACCGGCCTGCCGCTGATCGGGGTCAACCATCTGGCCGGGCACGCGCTGACACCGCGCCTGACGGACGGGATTGCTTTTCCGTATCTGATGCTGCTGGTTTCGGGCGGCCATTGCCAATACCTGATCGCGCACGGCCCGGAACAGTTTACTAGACTGGGCGGTACGATCGACGATGCGCCGGGCGAAGCTTTTGACAAAACTGCCCGCCTGCTGGGCCTTTCACAACCGGGTGGCCCCTCGGTCGAGGCTGAAGCGCGACGAGGCAATCCCTCGCGCTTTCGGTTTCCCCGACCGCTTCTGGATCGTCCCGGGTGTGATCTGTCCTTCTCGGGACTCAAAACAGCGTTGATGCGAATGCGGGATCAGATCGTGGCCGATCAGGGCGGCTTGACCCGACAAGACCGTGCAGACCTGTGCGCCGGATTTCAGCAAGCCGTCGTCGATACACTGGCCGAGAAGACCCGTCGTGCAATTGATCAGTATCTGGAACATGCTCCAGCGGATCCGGTGATCGCCGTCGCCGGAGGTGTGGCGGCAAATTCCGCAATTCGCGCATCATTAGAGACTATTTGCGACCAAAAAAACACGCGGTTCATCGCGCCGCCGCTGGCACTGTGCACTGACAATGCCGCAATGATCGCCTATGCCGGAATTGAACGGTTTCGCCTTGGGGCGCGGGACGGGTTAGACCTGACAGCCCGTCCCAGATGGCCGCTGGACCAGACCAGCCCGGCCATGCTGGGCAGTGGCAGGAAAGGAGCCAAGGCATGAGCGTCGCGGTGCTTGGATCGGGCGCGTTCGGAACCGCGCTGGCGATTTCGCTGGCGGGGAATGGGTCAGTCACTTTGTGGGCACGGGATGACGAACACGCCCAACGTATGAACTCCAGCCGGATGAATGCAACTCGTCTGCCCGATGTCACGCTGCCTGATACGATCTCGGTCACATCGGATATATCTGTGGCCACCGCCAGCGACACTCTACTGATCTCGGTGCCCATGCAGCAGATGCGCAACGCCTTGCGGCATCACGCCCCGGCGCTGGCCGGAAAGACGCTGGTCGCGTGCTGTAAGGGGATCGAGCTGTCTACGGGTCTTGGCCCGATTTCGGTGATCCGCCAAACCATCCCGGATGCGCGCCCGGCCCTGCTCACCGGACCGAGTTTTGCCGATGATATCGCGCGTGGGCTGCCCACCGCTCTGACACTGGCCTGCGAAGATGATGCGCATGAGCTGCAGCACGAACTGACCACTGCAAACCTGCGCCTCTACCGAACCACGGACGTTGCCGGAGCTGAACTTGGCGGCGCGCTCAAGAATGTCATGGCCATCGCCTGCGGCGCGGCCATAGGTGCCGGGTTGGGTGACAGTGCCCGTGCGGCGCTGATGACGCGGGGATTTGCCGAGATGCAGCGGTACGCCCTGATGCGCGGCGCACGGCCCGATACGCTGATGGGGTTGTCCGGTTTGGGTGATCTGGTCCTGACCTGCTCGTCCGAACTGTCCCGTAATTACCGTTTTGGCCTGAGTTTGGGTCAAAACAAGCCCTTTGACACCACCACTACGGTCGAGGGCGTCGCCACCGCCCGCGCCATGTCTGACATCGCCACGGCCGAAGCGCTGGACATGCCCATCAGCGCCACGGTGGCCGATCTCAGCCACGGTGCGTACAGTGTCACCCAAGCTATCGAAACTCTGCTGAACCGACCCCTGAAGGAGGAATAATATGCTGATCGCCCTCATCGCCCGCGACAAGGAAGGCGCGTTGCAAACCCGGCTGGACAATCGCTCGGCCCATCTGGCCTATATCGAGGAAACCGGCGTTGTGTCACAGGCCGGGCCCCTGCTGAACGACGATGCAATGATCGGATCGCTGATCATCCTTGAGGTCGAAGATATGGCAGCAGCCCGGGCCTGGGCCGACAATGATCCTTATGCAAAAGCCGGTCTGTTCCAATCCGTTGAACTGATCGCGTGGAAAAAGGTCGTCGGCTGATGGCTTACTGGCTGTTCAAATCCGAACCTTCAACCTGGAGCTGGGACCAACAGGTCGCCAAAGGCGAAGTCGGCGAAGAATGGGACGGCGTGCGCAATTATCAGGCGCGCAATTTCATGCGGCAGATGCAGATGGGTGATCGCGGGTTCTTTTACCACTCGCAAAAAGACAAGGCGATTGTCGGCATCGTCGAGGTCTGCGCCGAGGCCCACCCCGACAGCACCACGGATGACGAACGCTGGGAATGCGTGGATATCAAGGCCGTGCGTCCGTTTTCTGTACCTGTGACATTGGACCAGATCAAAGCAGACGAGCGGTTGTCGGACATGGTGCTGGTCAAGAACTCTCGGCTGTCGGTGCAACCGGTCAGTGAAGTGGAATGGGAAACCGTATGCGCTCTGGGTCAAACCCGGCATGATTGAATAAGCCTCGTGCTTTTCTTCCCAGCGGCTAGAGAAACTGCTATAATCTCTGACGTTCAGCCAAGCGATTTCGGTACCACGTTTTTCGGTCCCGGAATCTGTGTGTTTGGGTTTCGAGTGTTGTGAAAGTTTGAGCCAGTGTCTGACAGTGATGACAAAAGTGGTGGTCCCCGTGACAATGATGCTGCGCCAAGGCGTCTGACGTGGGAAGCACGTCTTGAAATCGCGCGGAAACAACGGGCCGAGGCACTTGCGCAATCAAATGCAAATCAAGCCGGGAAACCTGTCTCAGCGGAAGTTGAGACACCGTCGCCACGCCCGCAGGCTCAACATCTATCGACGCTGGAACGCGCGGTCACACCTCAGGCCGTTTCGCCGGAAATTGACCGGGGACGCAAAGGAAGAGAGTCTAATTCAGCCTTTCCAAAAGTGTTAGCGACCGCGCTGATTGTGGCATTCGTGCTTTGGGGTGGAAGTACCGCGATATCCAGTTGGGATAAGCTGGCCGGTAACCGTCTGCAAACACCGTCCGACCCCGGCGCAATCCTGGGGTCTTTGTTCAGCGGAGCGGCCTATGCATCCGAAACCCGCGCTCCAGTGCAGTTGACGCTTCCTGATATGGCACCGGATTTGCCAAGGGTTGCCCTGCGGCCAACGCCCCCGGAAAGGGATCTGCCGTATGCTCCGGCGGCCAGAGTTTTTCTGCCGGAGCTAACAGGTCGGGAAGAAAGCTCATTGGATACGACGCCGCCCTTGATTTCAAAGCAACCCGATGTCGCGCAAACTGCGTTCGCCTTTTATGGCCCGGGCACCGAGTCGCGCGTTTCCGTCCCCGCTTTGGCACCGTCCCAAACCTTGGTATTGGCGACATTCCATCCGTTGCCGGTCGAGGTGGCGCGCGCGCCCCGCCCTGTCGCAGCACAAACAGAGCCCGACATTGTGCCACAAGTGACCAATATTGCGTTGACCGAGCCCATCCAGGCCATCGAACCATTGCGCGCGGAACTGGACACACCGCCGGTTGCGCGCCCCGCAATCAATTCGGATGTATCGCTGTTTGTGCCAAATCGGGTACCTGCAGAAACCGGAACACGGGCGTTGAATCTTTTGTCGGGCGGGCAAGCCAATATCGTCGACACCGCGCGTGTGGGGTTTTCCGTCCGGGATACTCAGGTGCGTTATTATCACCAACAGGATGCAGACGTAGCTGCGGCAGCGGCCGAGGCGCTTGGTGGCATTTCACGGGACTTTACTGGTGCAGCCCGCAAAACCCGCCCCGGACATATCGAAGTTTACCTGGAAGGCAACGGCCGACAGCCCACACAGCGCCCAAGCGCGCAGCCCAGCCAGTTTGAGCAATTTATCGCACGGCTTTTGAATGCAAATAACTAGGAAAATCGGGAAGGTTCTGACAGTGCAGAACCTTCCCTACCCCGCGTGCTCCCATCACACCACACGCGTATAGAAATCTATGGTTCTGACCGTCCTGGCCACATTGATACCTTAACCGATCAGGCCTCAAGATATCAAACGCCAAGTGCCTAAAATTGAAAACACCCGCCATGGAACTGACGGGTGCAGCAAAAGGAAATCCGGGATCAGCTGTAAACGGACTCTTTCCCGAAATGTTTGGTCAGCATGTAATAGACCACGGCCCGGTACTTGTTCCGCTCGGACTTGCCATAGGTTTCGATCGTCTTGTTGATCCCTTCCATCAATTCCGGGCCATCCGACAAGCCCAGCTTTTTGATCAGAAAGTTGTTCTTGACGGTTTCCAGTTCAGCGTCCTGGCTGGAAGCCACCGTGCATGCATCCGCATCATAGATAGCGGGACCACATCCAATGGTGACCTTGGTCAAAAGGTCCATGTCCGCATCCATACCGCATTTGGACTTCAGGTCCTCTGCGTATTTGGCGATCAACTCGTCACGTTTTCCCATGAAATTCTCTCCCTAAAGCGGCGTTTGCCGCGATTTTGCATCTTCATAATCAGATGTCGGAACGCTAATCGCGCGGGTGTCGCACTCAAAGGGGAAAAATCCGCACTTCGCCTCCTAAGCGGACTTCGGTTGGCCCCGTGCTCGTTGAAACGCCGCACTGGCCAGAGTCGAAAAGGCACGCACCTTGCGACCCGGTGTGGAAGTGCCTGTATGGACGAAAGAAATTGGAGCTTCAGGCGATTTCAGGATACCCGGCAGAATTTCGCACAACGCCCCGCTCTCAAGCTCGCGCTGCACAGCCAGACGGGACTTGACAGCAAGGCCAAGACCCTGAACCGCCGCCTCGGTCAGCATGTCGGAATTGGAGACCGCGATTCCTCGCGGAATTGAAAACAGCGCCGCGCCGTTTCCGTCCGCTATATCCAGCCGCGTTTGCCAGGGCAGGCACGCCCAGCGCATTGTGCGCAAATCCTCGACCGAGCGTGGCGTTCCGTGCTTGTTGCAAAACGAGGGCGCCGCGCAGATGATGCGATCATTGTCGCTGAGTTTGCGCGCCTTCAGCGTGCTGTCCGCCATCTGACCGACCCGAATGGCGCAATCGATACCCTCATCGACCAGCGAGACATAGCGGTCCACAGCCAGAAACTCGACGGTCAGATCGGGATGGTCTGACTGAAACGCACCCATCATCGGCATAATGAAGCGCGACAGAATCCACGGCGATAGCGTGACCCGCAGATGTCCACGCAAGGCCCCGGTGCCACTGCCAGCGTCCAGCTCGGCCTCGCGCAGATCGGCCAGAAGGGGTTCGATCCGGTCCAGAAAGATGAGCCCTTCATCCGTCAGTTGCACCTTGCGGCTGTTGCGGTGAAACAGTTTGAGGTTCAGCACCTCCTCAAGCTTGGTGATGCGGTGGCTGACCGTGGCCGCAGACAGCCCCTGTGCTTTGGCCGCCGACCCGACGCCGCCGGTTTTGGCGACAGCGACAAAGGTCAGCAGGTCGTTCACGTGGTACATTCGAAAATTCCTAACGCTGGTTTCAGAATTGAGCCAGTTATCGCGGAAAAATTCAAATGATATCTGCTCTGCCATCACCAGAGGAGGACCCGATGAAATCCCTATATGCAGCCACATGCGCGCTTGCGCTGGCCCTGCCCGCCGCAGCGGCCGAGTTGGAAACCTATCTTGAGTTCGAAAAGGCCATGCCCCCGGGCAATCTGGCCATTGGCCCGGACGGGCGCATGTTCATGTCGGTTCATGAATTCTACGGCCCCGAACTGCGCGTGGTTGAGGTGATGCCCGACGGGTCCACCAAACCCTACCCGACCGAAGACTGGGCCCGCGCCCCGAAGGATGATGCGGATGGGCTGAACGGTGTGCTGGGCCTGCGCGCCGACCGCGATGGTATCCTGTGGATGCTGGACGGTCAGGGTGAAAACCAGACCGGGCGCATCGTCGGTTGGGACACCAATACCGAGACGCTGCATGCGATTCACTATATCGGCGCTCCGGTGGCGCGCCCGACCTCGTTCCTGAACGATCTGGCCGTGGACCGCGACCACGGGGCCATCTACATCTCGGACACAGGCAACGGTCAGAACTCGGCCATCATCGTGGTCGATCTGGACACCGGGCGTGCGCGACGGGTTCTGGAAGGCTCTCAATATACGATTCCCGAGGATACGCCGATGGTGATCGACGGGCGCGAGATCACGCTGGGCGGCAATCCGGCCAAGATCGGCATCAACCCGATCACCGTCGATCCGACGAACACATGGGTCTATTTCGCCCCGATGACGGCCAGCGCGATGTACCGCATCCCGACCGCCGCGCTGCTGGACGAAAGCCTGTCAGACGCTGATCTTGAGGCGAAGGTTGAACGCTATGGCGACAAGCCGATCTCGGATGGTTCGACCGTCGATACCGGCGGCAATGTCTACATCACTGCGATGACGGACAATGCGCTGGGTGTGACAAAGCCGGACGGGACCTATGAGGTTCTATTCCAGTCGGATGATGAATTGCCGTGGCCAGACGGGTTCTCGATCGGTGCGGATGGCTATGTCTATGCCACGATTAACGAGTTGCACCGCTCACCCGTACTGAACAATGGCGAGGATGCCTCTAAGGGGATCTACAAGATCGTCCGGTTCAAATCGCTGTCTGACGCGGTCAGCGGACGCTAGGCGAAACCCCGGCCCTGCGATGCGGGGCCGGGATACCTACCGGCAATAGCCCCAACCGGGTCCTTGCAGATGGAAATGATCCGCGTGCAGGCGATTGAAATTGGGGCCCAGCACAACGCGGAACCAGTCGCAGGCCCCTTTCCCAATGCGATGCAGAAAGTCAGCCTCGGGGCCCGGATTCGTCCAATCCTGTAACAGGCTGAGTGTTCGCCCATCGGCCAGTTCTACTCCTACGATGTCGATGGAATCCGCCGTTGCATGGCTGCTCCATCCGCTGTTTTCCCCCTGCGCGGTGCGCATACGGCGGCAATTGTAACTGCCCAGATGCCGCAACGCGCGCACCTCGGTTCCCAACAGGTCGCGCGCGGCGGGTTGCACCACATGATGTTCCCACATCGCGAGGCGCAGAGCAGTGGTGCAGCGGGTTTCCACACCTCTGACCCGAGCACTGACCAACTGTGACAGCGAGCCCCGACCGGCGATGCCACAGTTCTGATCGACCACCAAATCCTCCATCTCCGAGAACGCGGCACCGGCTTGCGACAGCACCGCCCGGCACTGTGCCTCGTCCGCCAGCGCGCGATTAAGCTGGAACTTGGTGGCAGGTGTGACCGGGGCGGTCAGGGTCAGGTCCCGAAGGGGATTCCAATGGTCAGGCAGCGGCGTTTTGGGATGCGCCAACAGCAGATACACGCCCGATCCAACAAGACATAGAAATACAATGATCGAAAAGAAAGACGCCGCCAGCCGCATAAACCGGCGGCGTCCAGAAGGTTCGGTCATCCCTGATCCGCGATCAGTAGCGGTAGTGTTCGGGCTTATAGGGGCCTTCGGGCTTCACGCCGATATAGGCCGCCTGTTCCGCATCCATCTTGGTCAGCTTGACGCCGATGCGATCCAGATGCAGGCGCGCGACCTTTTCATCCAGATGTTTGGGCAGGATGTAGACCTTGTTCTCGTACTGGTCGCCCTTCGTGAACAGCTCGATCTGCGCCAAAACCTGGTTGGTGAAGGACGCCGACATCACGAATGAAGGATGCCCGGTGGCGTTGCCTAGGTTCAGCAAACGCCCCTCCGACAGCAGGATCAGCCGATTGCCCGAAGGCATCTCGATCATGTCCACCTGTTCCTTGATGTTGGTCCATTTGTGGTTCTTCAGGCTGGCCACCTGAATTTCGTTGTCGAAGTGACCGATGTTGCCGACGATGGCCATGTCCTTCATCGCGCGCATGTGCTCGATGCGGATCACGTCCTTGTTGCCGGTGGTGGTGATGAAGATATCCGCGCTGGCAACTTCGTCTTCCAGCAGGGTGACCTCGAACCCGTCCATCGCCGCTTGCAACGCGCAGATCGGATCAACTTCGGTGACTTTCACGCGGGCACCCGCGCCCCGCAGCGAAGCTGCCGAGCCTTTGCCCACGTCGCCATAGCCGCAGACAACGGCAACCTTACCGGCCATCATGGTGTCGGTGGCGCGGCGGATACCGTCGACCAGCGATTCCTTACAGCCGTATTTGTTGTCAAACTTCGACTTGGTGACCGAGTCATTCACGTTGATCGCCGGGAACGGCAGGTGGCCGTCCTTCACCAGTTGATACAGGCGGTTCACGCCAGTGGTGGTTTCCTCGGACACGCCCTGAATCTGGTCGCGCATCTTGGTGAACCAACCGGGCGAGGCCGCCATACGCTTGGCGATCTGCTTCTTGATCACCTCTTCCTCTTCCGAACCCGGAACGGGGATGATGTCTTCGCCTGCTTCGGCGCGCGCGCCCAGCAGGATATACAGCGTGGCGTCGCCGCCATCGTCCAGGATCATGTTGGGGCCGTCGTCGAACAGGAAGGATTTGTCGAGATAATCCCAGTGTTCTTCCAGCGTCTGGCCCTTGATGGCGAAGACCGGAACGCCCGCCTCGGCAATCGCCGCCGCCGCGTGATCCTGGGTCGAGAAAATGTTGCACGACGCCCAGCGCACATCCGCGCCAAGTGCTACCAGCGTTTCGATCAGTACCCCGGTCTGGATGGTCATGTGCAGCGAACCGACGATCCGCGCACCTGACAGAGGTTTGCTGTCGCCATATTCGGCCCGCAGGGACATCAGCCCCGGCATTTCGGTTTCCGCGATATCCAATTCCTTGCGGCCAAAACCCGCCAATGAAATGTCTTTAACGATATAGTCCCCGGCCATCAGGTGCTCCACTCCGGTAATTCACAGTCCGGATTGCCACTAGCATCCCTTTATCTGTGTGGCAACGAAGATGGCCGGAAACGGGTTCTTACGCCTTAAAAATCAGCTTGGCGTGCCCTCGACTTTGATTTTCGGGATTGCCTCGAAAAAGTCGGTGCCAACGGCGACAATGCAACTCAGGCCGCTCGCGTGGGTCACCAAAACGGTGTAACTTCCCGTTTCCTCTGAGGTCCAGACCTCCATGACCGACTGTCCGCCGCGCGATTTCTGCAATCCACCAAAGGCCAGCTGTTCCTTGTAACTGTCCTGTAACTTGGCGATCACATGCTCGCGCTGTGCGCAACTCTGCTGAGCAAAAGCCGGAGGGGCAGTGGCGGCCATTCCAAAGGCCAGGGCAATTCCAAACAAACGCTTGAACATAGCAAGCTCCTTTCGATACGAGTTTCGTTTCGAGAGGGGCACACCGGGAGGAGCGTGCGCCCCCCTCAGCACTTCATGTCGGGATCACAACGCGCCGGTTCAAAGCACAAACGCTCAAGAAAAAGTTGGCAGCTGGTGATCTTGACAGGTACATCTTAGCACGAAAACGAGAAAAGAATGTGTCCGACTTCACAAGGCATGGCAGAATGGCAACACAACCCCGAGCGTGGCAAAGAATGCTGTCGGGCCGCAGGCTTGACCTGCTGGATCCGACGCCGGTGGACATCGAAATCGAGGATATCGCACACGGATTGGCATTTGTGGCGCGTTGGAACGGGCAAACAGGCGGCGATTTCGCCTATTCCGTGGCCGAGCACTCTCTGCTGGTCGAAGAGCTGTTTGGCCGCATCGTCCCCAAAGCCCCCGCCAAATGGCGTCTGGCCGCCCTGTTACATGACGCACCCGAATACGTGATCGGAGATATGATCTCGCCGGTGAAATCCGCCGTCGGCCCTGATTACGGCGCGCTGGATGACCGTCTGGCAGCGGCGATCCACATCCGGTTCGGTTTGCCCGCCGAGGTGCCGAAGACTGTGAAACGCCAGATCAAGAAGGCCGACAAGATCAGCGCCTGGATGGAAGCGACCCAGATTGCCGGGTTTTCCGAGGCTGAGGCGACCAAGTTCTTTGGTCGTCCGGACAAGGCGGTGATGGAGGGGTTGCGGATCACGCTACGCCCGCCAGTTGAGGTTCGGCAGGCGTATACTGTTCGTCATAAAGAGTTGATGGAGCTCTTATGAGACATCCAATTGGCCGAATGTCTCCTGTGAGCCCGATGCAGTTATAGTTTCACTTTGTCCGAAGTTCTGCTTTGTGATCATCATTCGGTTGGCCTGTACCAGATCGGCGAGGTATATGCTCGCTCCTGCGTCGTCATCGGAATTTCGTCAGGCATTTCAATATCAAAGCGCAGGGCTTCGTAGGCCGTCCAGCGGGGTGTCGGAATCTGTAGTACGCGCGCATAATATGTCGCCGGTTGGGCGGGGTCAAAATCCGGGTCCTCCCAAACGGCGATAAGCTCAGGCGCACCGATCGTGTTTGTCCATGTTGCGGCGGCGACATCCACTGTGTTTCCAACAGCGGGGAGTTTGCCGTCAACTCCGATTTCCCGGTCGCCGGACCAGACAACATCGTAAATTTTTTCCTTGGTGTTGCCCTCGTTATCGACCCATCCCTTAACGATCTGAATGCGATCAAGGTTGCCACCGATTGGATCTTTCAAGGCTGCGACGTAGAACGTCGGGTTTGCACCATCGGAACCGGTCGGCAGGTCTGATCCCATGGGAACGCCCTTGTCATAGCCGACCCAGCCGGGTTCGCGGACGCCCACATCGTCCTGCTCAAATTCCCACCCGCCGAAGAACCAGACCGTCATGCGCGGTCCAGTAGAGGCGTAGGTTTCGCGGCGTGCCATCGAGTCCCAGATTGCCTCAAGGGTGTTCTCGGTCGCCCAAACCGCCGTATATCCAGATGCAGCTTGCCGCCAGCCAAGAACCTCACGTCCATCAAATGATAATACGGTATGTTCCCAACGCGTAGGCGAGGGTTCTACGCCGGAGTGTTTACCAAAGAAATTTTCTTCTTCGACCGCGCTCAAGGCTGTGTGTGAATCTGTTCCGGCTGCAGCCCCGATGCGGAATGGATTTTCGCCAATATCCTGCTCAATCCGAATACCTCGTTTCAATGCCTCACGATAGTACTCCCGCTCAATCATACCGGGTTCTTTTGGCGTAAGGTTGAGATTCCCTTCGTCCCAGGTCTCGTAGTCCGCGAACTCGTCGTCTGGCGATAGCATCGGGTGGGCTTCACCGTCGCCCTTGATCTGGGTGACCTCATAGATTGGCTCAAACCGCTGACGACGCAGGGCATAATCCGCGTCGAGAGGTTCCTTGCTGGTATAGGTCACGTCGTCGAACATCAGCCCATTTGATAGGTTGCCGTTGTGGGGAATGGCCAGCACCCGCGAACCTGTCGTCTCCTCGAAGGTTTCCATCCAGCGCCATAGGTCTTCAGGGTCGTAGCTCTCAAAGGTCGTGTAGGGCAGCATCTGATCAGCCGTGTCTTTACCGCCGCGATAAATCACGTTGCGGTGCATGTTGTTGCCGGGACCTTCGTTTGGCGTCCATTCGTAGCCGATAAGAGCTGTAAACCTGCCTGGTTCGTTAAAACTTTCAATAATCTCAGTGTAGTCGTGCCATGTGTCGCGGAAGAAGTCTTCATCCTTGGCAGCATCCGGCAGAGTGTTGTTGCCTTGGGCTTGGATCGCTGACATGCCCACCTGGATGGCTGTCTCGATATCATTCAACTGCATGACCTCGCTCCATTCAGCCAGCGTTTCGTCCGCTTCAACCAAGGCCGGGTCACCTGCTCGCAATGCCGGCGGAATGCCGAGAAGGTCCGAATGGTCGGTCATCGCCAGCCAGTCGAGCGGGCGCGACAACTGGATAGGCACGCCAAACGTTGTCTCTACTTGCTCACCTCTTGCAAAGCGCATCGCATCTTCAGGAGAGAGTGCATTGATGAAACCTGCGTCGAATGACCAGCCGGAATGGACGTGCTGATCACCCCATAGTGGACGGATGGGAAAACTGCGGTTGGCGTAGGGTGAATAACTACGTGAACCCAAACGCGCGGTTTGCGAGATTGCAGCAGGATCGATTGTCACGTCGCCGCCGTGGACAGTTTCCTGTGAGAGAACTGCTTTGGGGGATACGACCAACAAAGCTGCTGTCGCGGCTAGGGCTGCTAGCTGGTCGATGAGCATTTTCTTTTTCCTGAATAGGTTTTGATGTAACGAGTCAATTCAAGCAACGTAGTTAGGGTGGCACAATTATTCGCGTTCAAGCAAGCCGCTACGGAACGAAAGCTACCATTGGCATTACTCCTGCGAACGCCAGGAATGTCCGGATAGTGTTGAAAAAGTCTGTTGATTGGTTGGTGTGTCGCTGATTCACTCGTTTTATGAGCGGAGGTGCGGCGATGATGGGACCAAGGCAGGTGG
>NZ_JBQFMP010000030.1:0-14066 GCF_056531905.1 Ruegeria sp. K11 | reverse complement strand
AACGACTTCGACATCCGGGTGGCGGGCCTGCATCTCGGCCACTGCGGCCAGGTTGATCGAAGCATCCTCTCGGATGGCCGTATGCGGGCAGCCGCCGGTTTCCTCGCCGATGATCCGGTCCTGCGGCAGGATTTGCAGGCGCATCAGCGCCTCGGCATCCTCGCGCGTGTAAATGTCGTTGGTGATCACGCCGAGTGAGACCTTGTCGCGCAAAGCTTCGGACAGGGCGGCGGTCAGGGTGGGTTTGCCTGCGCCCACCGGGCCACCGATGCCCACGCGCAGGGGGCCGTTCATGCTGCTCATGTTCGGAACATCCTTGAATACTGAGTTTCGTGTTTCATCGACGCGATGTCGGACAGGAAAGCGGTCGAGGTCAGATCGTCCAGCTCGGTTTCAATCCCTTCGGTTGCCACGCGCTGACACATAGGGGTAAGATAGCGGATCAGTCGCTGACCATCGGTCTGCCCCAGAGGCACCAATCGCGTCGCGCAAGCCACTAAGTTGGCCATGAAGGCCTGAAGGAACATCTGCGCTGTCAAGTCTAGCGGCAGGTTTCTGACGGCAGCTGCATGGCCGAGCGCGACAGGGTAGGTCAGGGTGGCCATGTCCAGCGCCCAGACGTTCGAGGTCACGCCACAGAACGCCTCTCCCAGCAATCGCGTTTCCATCAGACGCTCGGACGAGGCGCTCAATGCGCGGACGGTTTGATCTATTTCGGCCAGCGTTGCGGGCGTATCTGCCCGGTACGCCGCTGCCAAAAACACGCAATCATTGTGGCCCGAGCCATGTTCGATCACATCAGAAACCCATTCACCTGTGTCTCGCGCTTTGGTAACAGCGCCGCTTTCGACCGCCCATTCCAGCCCGTGCGAATAGGCGAAACTGCCCACCGGATAGGCGGGCGACAGCCATTGCGCCAGGGTCAGGATATCGGTGTCAGTGGGCGTGGCCATGAGTCCTGCCGTGACCATAAGCGCCGCCCTCAGGAGTGAAGGGTTCGACCGTTTCCTTAATCTCTGCGCCCAGTTTCTCGAGCATGTCGCGGATGACGTGATCATGCCGGATCAGCAGGCGGTTCTGTTCAATCTGACATGGGGTGTGACGGTTGCTGGTCGACGAACTCGCCGCCGGCATGACCCCGCAAGAGCGCGAACACACGACTGACCTGCTGGTGCAGGCATCCAAGTCCCGCGCGGTGGTTGTGGTGGAACACGACATGGAATTTGTCCGCCGTCTGAACTGCAAGGTCACGGTGCTGCACGAAGGCTCGGTTCTGGCCGAAGGCTCTCTGGGCCATGTCACTTTAAATCAGGACGTCATCGACGTCTATCTGGGGCGCTGAACCATGCTGCAACTGAACGATCCGACCCTGCATTACGGGCATTCGCAAGTCCTCCACGGTGTCTCGATGGAGGCCGCGCAGGGCGAGGTGACCTGCGTCATGGGCACCAATGGCGTGGGCAAAACCAGCCTGATCAAGGCGATCTCGGGCACTCATCCACGTTCGGGCGGTGACGTCGTCTTCAACGGCGCAGACCTCGGTATCCTGCCCGCGCACAAGATGGCGTGGAAAGGGGTGGCCTATGTTCCGCAAGGGCGTGAGGTTTTCCCCTTACTGACCGTGCGCGAGAATCTGGAAACCGGCTTTGCCTGCCTGCCCACCAGCGAGCATTTCATACCGGATGAAATCATCGAACTGTTCCCGGTGCTCAAGAAAATGCAGAACCGGCGCGGTGGTGACTTGTCGGGCGGCCAGCAACAACAACTGGCCATCGCGCGGGCGCTGATCACCAAGCCGAATCTATTGCTGTTGTACGAACCGACCGAAGGCATTCAGCCCAACATCATCCAGCAGATAGGAGAAGTGATCCGTCATCTTAGGGCAAAGGGCGATATGGCGATCGTTCTGGTCGAGCAATATTTCGATTTCGCCTATGATCTTGCCGACCGTTTCGTTGTGTTGCGGCGTGGTGAAATCCTGATGGAAGGTACGCGGGTTGAATTGTCGCGGGAACAGGCTCTGCAAGGCGTAACGGTTTGAAATTCAAAAGAGAACCGGCCCGCTGAACGGCGAGAAGTTTCAGGCTTTACGGGGCGCAGTTTGGCACTCCAGCTATCCGGCAGGCGTGTTGGGGCATTGTAGAGGTAACAGGTTTTCCTGAAGCAGAATCTCGATGCGGATCTGTTCCTGTGACTTCATGATCTCTCGTTTGTCGCAGCGTGCGCGCAGCAAGCGAACCGAACTACGCACCAGGTGGCCTGGGTCCTGGGCTATTACGGCGTCCAGCTCGCCCGTCACAAGGGCTTTGCGGGTGCGGTCCGTCAGCTCATGCGCGATGATGGTCAGCGTATTCGGATCGGTCTTTTGAGACACCGCGTTCAGCGGCATGCGTGCTTCGGAACTCATGACATAGGCCGCGACAATATCGGAATTGTTGGCGAATGTGTTCGAGATTATCTCATGCGCTCGGGCTTCGTCCCCGTGCGTTTCCAACGAGGGCAGGGTGGTCAGATTGGGAAAATCCCGAGACAGGATCTGGTCAAAGCCGCGGCGGCGCTCAAGACTGTCGCGCGCGTTCATGGTTTCCGATACGACCATGACCTTACCCTGACGACCGCAGATGAACCGCCCGATCAACCGGGCCGCGGTCGCACCGGCTGCGTGGTTGTCGATGCCGACGAAATCCATGTCGGACAGGTTTTGCTGACCGGAAATCAGATGAACGACATGAACGCCTTTCTCCTGAAGCCTGGCTGCGGCGTCGCGCACCTGAGGGGATTCTGGTACCATCAAGGCGACGCCGTCGACATCCTCGGGACTGATTTTGAGCAGCGCTTTGGTGATCAGGTGGGGATCGGCCTGCGAAATTTCCTGATGCGCAATATCCATTCCTTCAGCTGAAAATCCCGCGTTGGCCTCAGAGATGCGATCCTGCAATTCGGATATGAAAAGATCACCACGCCGTGGAAGCAAGAAACGGAACCTGTATTGCCTGCTTTTTGCGAGATTGGCGGCCGACAGGTTGCGCACAAATCCAATTTTATCAATCGCTTCATTGACGGCTTCGACCGTTTTTTTTCGAACGCCGGAGCGTTTGTTCAGAACGCGATCGACGGTGGCAAGGCTGACGCCTGCGGCTTTTGCAAGATCTTTGGTTGTTGGGCGCATTATGTGTTTTTCGCTTGGCAGATTGGAAAATAGTCACCCATTTTCAAGGTGCATGCAAGCATATTGAGGTACGTACCTCAGAATTTTCTTGATCTGAGGTACGTACCTCATTTAGAACTGACTCCACAATTGAGTCGCCGCCAGAGGAATCGGCGCAACACAGACGGGAGGAGTTACCAGATGAATGCGAAACTGAAATTTACCGTGGCCACAGCCGCCTTGATCGGCGCAACCAGCGCCGCCAAGGCCGAGGACCTGACCCTGTGCTGGGCATCCTGGGATCCGGCGAATGCCCTGATCGAACTCAGCAAGGACTTCGAGGAAAAATCCGGCCATAGCATGAATTTCGAATTCGTACCGTGGCCCAACTTTGCGGATCGTATGCTGAACGAGTTGAATTCCGGGGGCAAGCTTTGCGATCTGATGATCGGTGACAGCCAGTGGATCGGGGGCGGCGCCGAAAATGGTCACTACGTTAAGCTGAACGACTTTTTTGACGCCGAAGGCATCACGATGGATGATTTCATCCCCGCGACTGTGACCGGCTATGCCGAATGGCCCAAGAACACGCCGAATTACTGGGCGCTGCCCGCCTTTGGCGACGTCGTGGGTTGGACCTACCGCAAGGACTGGTTTGAGCGCCCGGAATTGCAGGCCGAGTTCAAAGAGAAATATGGCCGTGATCTGGACGTGCCCAATTCATTGGACGAGTTGAAAGACATCGCTCAGTTTTTCCAGGGTCGCGATATCGACGGCACCACGGTTTACGGTGCCGCGATCTATACGGAACGCGGCTCCGAAGGCATCACCATGGGCGTGACGAACGCGCTCTACAATTACGGGTTCGAATACGGCAACCCTGACAGCCCCTATGAGCTTGACGGTTTCGTAAATTCGGATGAAGCCGTTGCGGGTCTGGAGTTCTACAAAGAGCTGTACGACACCGCGACGCCTCCGGGGTCTTCAAACTGGTATATGGGCGAGAATATCGATGCCTACAAATCCGGTCAGGTGGCCTTGCAGATGAACTTTGCCTTCATCTGGCCAGGTGTTGAAGCCGACCCGAATGTGGGTGGTGGCAAATCCGGTTATTTCCCCAACCCCGCAGGCCCGAGTGGCCAGTTTGCGCAGTTGGGTGGGCAGGGCATTTCGGTCGTATCCTACTCGGACAAGCAAGATGCTGCGCTGGAATACATCAAATGGTTCGCACAACCTGAAATTCAGGCCCGTTGGTGGGAACTTGGCGGCTATTCGGCACTGAAAGCTGTGGTCGAAGATCCCGGCTTTGCAACCAGTCAGCCTTACGCGCAAACCTTCCTGGACTCGATGGCAATCGTTAAGGACTTTTGGGCAGAACCGGCCTATGCGGAACTGCTGCTGGCGATGCAGCAGCGCGTTCATGACTATGTGATCGCAGGCAACGGCACGGCAAAAGACGCTTTGGATGGCTTGGTCGACGATTGGACCGAGACATTTGAAGACGAAGGCAAAATCTGACCTCCCTCCCTGTCGGGCGCTTGATTGTGCCCGGCTCTCCCTCTCTCCCGGTTGGCGATTGATCAACCGGGGGCACCTTGCCAGCTTCGGGGGCCCTGTTGTGGTCTTCGATGAGGATCAGAACCATGATACATACACCGATGGATAAGATCGCTGATGCGACGCCCGAGCCTTTGGCGCGGAAAGTGCGCGGGCTGTCAGATCGGGCCATCGCCTGGATATTCGTCGCGCCGTCCATCTTTTTGCTGCTGGCGGTCAACATCTTTCCGCTGATCTGGACCATCCGGCTGAGCTTTACCAACTACAGGGTGAACCGCCCCAACCGTGAAATCGACTTTGTCGGCCTGCGCAATTACGAGCGTATTCTGACCGACAGCGATACGTGGATGACGATGCAGGCCACCGCGCATTTTTTGATCTGGACCATTGTCTTGCAGGTGCTGATCGGCTTTGCACTGGCCTATCTGATCAACATGAAATTCAAGGGCAACGACATGTGGACCACGGTTATCGTGTTCCCGATGATGCTCAGCCCTGCTGTCGTCGGTAATTTCTGGACGTTCCTGTATCAGCCGCAAATCGGTCTGTTCAACTATGTGGTGACATTCTTTACGGGCGGCGATCCGTCCAGCTTCTCGATGATCGGGGACGTGCATCTGGCCCCCTGGGCGATTGTGATCGCCGATACGTGGATGTGGACGCCCTTCGTTATGCTGATCTGTCTGGCTGGGCTGCGTTCGATCCCGGACTCGATCTATGAAGCCGCTGAATGCGACCGCGCCAGCAAATGGCGGCAGTTCTGGACGATTACGATCCCGATGGCGCTACCTTTCCTGATGCTGGCCGTGTTGTTCCGGGGCATCGAAAACTTCAAGATGTTCGACCTTGTGGTGCAACTGACCGGCGGCGGCCCAGGCAACACCACAACCCTGACGTCGATCGACCTGAAGCGTGAGGCGTTCGAGAAATGGCGCACCGGTTATTCGTCGGCCTATGCGGTCATCCTGTTCGTCACCGTCTTTGGATTGGCTTCGATCTACGTCAAAGCCCTGAATAAGGTAAAAGAAAGATGAGCTTTTCTGTCACTGAGCCGTCCAACCGGACGAAGTGGATCGCCGGAAGTGCAGTCATACTGTATGCGCTCATCACGATACTACCGCTGATGTGGATCATCGCCACCGGGTTCAAATCCCCTGCAGACTCTATCGCATATCCGCCCAAAGTCGTGTTCGAGCCGACGCTGGAAGGCTACGTCAACCTGTTCACCCAGCGCACGCGCCTCAACCAGGATGACCTGGCCGCGCTACCGCCGCCAGAGACTTGGTACGATGAAATGGTGCGCGAGCAGGGGCAGGTGATCACCGGCGCGTCGCGCTATGGCGAGCGGTTCCTGAATTCGGTCATCATCGGGTTTGGGTCAACTTTCCTGTGCATGGTGCTGGGCACGGCTGCGGCTTATGCGTTCAGCCGGTTCCGGGTGCCGCTCAAGGATGATCTGTTGTTCTTCATCCTGTCGACCCGGATGATGCCGCCGATTGCCGTTGCGATCCCAATCTTCCTGATGTTCCGGCAACTGGGTCTGAACGACACGCATCTGGGCATGATCCTGCTTTATACAGCGGTAAACCTGTCCCTGTCGGTCTGGCTGCTGAAAGGATTCATCGACGAGATCCCGGTAGAATATGAAGAGGCCGCGCTGATCGACGGTTACACCCGTTTTCAGGCCTTCTACAAAGTGGTACTTCCGCAAGCGGCCACCGGCATCGCCTCGACCGCGATCTTCTGCTTGATCTTTGCCTGGAACGAATACGCTTTTGCTGTCCTGCTGACCTCGGGCACTGCGCAAACCGCGCCGCCCTTCATCCCGACCATCATCGGCGTTGGCGGCAAGGACTGGCCCGCCGTGGCCGCCGGGGCGACGATCTTCCTGGTGCCGGTCATGGTCTTCACCATCCTTCTGCGCAAGCATCTGCTGCGCGGCATCACATTCGGAGCGGTTCGCAAATGAGTACCTTCATCAATGGCCTGCTGCGGCTGCGCCGTGGTCCTTGGGAAATGGTGGCCTCGATCCTCATCGCGTTGGGCGTCATCATGCTGATGCAGCCCTTTGTGCTGGCGCTGTTCACCTATTCCTTCATTGTCACGCTGATCGGCACGGTGATGTTCATCATCGTCAGCCACTTCCCGGAGTAAACACATGGCACAGATCAGAATTGAAAACGTGCGCAAGGAATTCGGGGCGTTCACGGCTGTCCAATCGTCGAGTTTCACCATCGAAGACGGCGAGTTCTTCATGCTGCTTGGCCCCTCGGGCTGCGGCAAAACCACGACGTTGCGCATGATGGCCGGGCTTGAGCTGCCCACCAGCGGCGAGATCTATATCGACGGGGAAGAGGTGGGCATGAAACCCGCCAGCCAGCGCGATATCGCCTTTGTGTTCCAGATGTTTGCGCTCTATCCGCATATGAATGTGGGCAAGAACATCAGCTATCCGCTGTTGAGTCAGGGCATGCCCAAGGCGCAGGTGAAAAAGAAAGTGGATGAGGTTGCCCAGATTCTGGGGATCACCGACATTCTCAAGAAACCAGTTGGAGGGCTGTCCGGTGGCGACCGCCAGCGCGTTGCGCTTGGCCGCGCCATCGTGCGCGATCCCAAGGCGTTTTTCATGGATGAACCACTGGGTGCGCTGGATGCAGAATTCCGCGAGCATATGTCCGAGGAACTGCGGGCATTGCATGACCGGATGGGGGCCACCACCGTCTACGTGACCCATGATCAGCTTGAGGCGATGCAGATGGGTGACAAGATCGTTGTCATGAATCACGGCGTTGTCGAACAATTCGGTGTACCGCAAGACATCTACGACTGGCCTGCCACGATGTTCGTTGCCAGTTTCATCGGCTCACCTTCCATGAACTTCCTGAATTTTCGCGGTATTGTTGGCAGCGGAACCACCTCGGTCGATTTGGGTGACAGCCAAATCCGCATCCCTGAGCAACATGGCGGTGCGCGTGGCGATCTGGCGCTTGGCGTTCGGCCTGAACATGTTCATCTGGACGACAGCTCCAGCTATCGCGGTGAGGTGATGGCGACTGAATACCTTGGCACGACTCAGATCGTGACGCTGAACACCCCGAATGGCGAGATCAAAGCGCGTATCCCATCCAGTGATCGTGTTCATGTGGGTGCAAAAACGGGCCTGCATTTTGATGAACGTACGATCACGGTGTTTGAAACAGAAAAGGGCAGGGCACTGTTGTCCGCCGGAAACGAAGGAGTTCTGAACCATGGCTGAGGTCGAGCTTCGCAATGTGACAAAAGCCTATGGCGATACGGTCGCTTTGGATAACGTATCAATGACAATCCCGGATGGGGCCTTTGTCGTCCTGCTTGGACCAACGGGTGCAGGCAAGACAACGTCACTGCGCATGGTTTCCGGGCTGGACAGGCCGGACGAGGGCGATGTCCTGATGAACGGCCAATCCCTGACCGGGTTGACCCCGGCGCAGCGCAACGTCGCCATGGTGTTTCAGCAATACTCGCTGTACCCGCATTTGACGGTCTATGAAAATCTGGCGTTTCCGCTGCGGTCTCCGTTGCTGAAGACACCCGAGGACGAGATCAGGATCAAGGTGCAGCGCGTGGCCGAGACGTTGCAGATCGCGCACAAGCTTGAAAACAAGGCGACCGCCTTGTCGGGTGGGGAAATGCAGCGGGTTTCAATCGGTCGTGCCTTGGTGAGAAATCCCGAAGTCTATCTGATGGACGAACCTCTAAGCTCATTGGATGCGAAGCTGCGCGCCGATCTGCGGATTGAGCTGAAAAGCATTCAGGCGGATAGCGGCGCGACGCTGCTGTATGTGACACACGATCAGGTCGAGGCGATGACCATGGCAACCCATGTGGGTGTTCTGGACAACGGCAAACTGATCCAGTTTGGCACGCCGCGGGAGATCTACGAAGCCCCCGTCAGCATCTATGCGGCCAGTCGCCTTGGTCAGCCCCGGATCAACATTCTGCCTGCCGATATCTTTGGTCACGCGCCGACCGGGGCTCAATCCATTGGCCTGCGCCCCGAACAGATCGGACAGGGCGACGGACAGGACAGCCTTGTCACGCGGGTCGAACATCTGGGTGATCAGACCAGATTGCATCTGTCTTTCAGAGATCATGATCTGATTACCGTGACCGACGCGCACACCTCGCTTAGAAGCGGCGATATCGTCAAGATTGCTCCGAACAACCCGTTTTTCTTCGACGCCGAAGGCGTCCGGATTCAGTAAAAAGAGGCTGAAATGACCCATTTTATCAACAAAAAAGAAGAAATCGTTGCCGAAGCCGTTGACGGCGTTATCGCAACATCGGGTGGTCGCCTTGCCCGGCTGGACGGCTATCCGCATATCAGGGTGGTCGTGCGCATGGACTGGGACAAGTCGAAGGTTGCGCTGGTCTCTGGCGGGGGGTCGGGTCACGAACCAGCGCACGCAGGGTTCGTTGGCGAAGGCATGTTGACCGCAGCGGTGTGTGGTGACGTATTTGCGTCGCCGTCGGTCGATGCGGTGCTGGCCGGAATTTTGGCCGTCACCGGACCTGCGGGGTGCCTGGTTATCGTCAAGAACTACACCGGCGATCGCTTGAACTTTGGCCTCGCGGCCGAACGCGCACGCGCCTTTGGGCTCAATGTAAATATGGTCATTGTGGATGATGACGTCGCGTTGCCTGACCTGCCTCAGGCGCGCGGCGTTGCGGGTACGCTGTTCGTGCATAAAATCGCGGGGGCATTGGCCGAGAATGGCGCCGACCTCAATGCGGTGACGGCTGCCGCAGAGCGTGTAATCGCGGGCACATCCTCCATCGGGATGTCGCTCGATACATGTACGGTGCCCGGCGCACCGAAAGAGGATCGTATTCCAAGCGGCAAGGCCGAATTGGGCCTTGGCATCCATGGCGAGGCCGGAATTGATCAGGTCGAATACTCGGATGCTAAAACCGCCATCGCCATGATGGTGGAAAAGTTGGGAGCAAAGATGGACCCCGACCAGCGCTATGTTGCTTTGCTGAACAACCTTGGCGGGGCTTCAGTGCTGGAAATGTCCATTCTGGCGCATGAACTTAAGCATTCGTCGATCGGGCAGCAGATCAGCCATATCGTTGGGCCTGCGACGATGATGACATCACTTGAAATGCGAGGGTTTTCGATCTCTGTCTATCCGGCGCCCACCGAGGATCTGATGGCGTTGCAGACCAAAACACACCTGAGCGCATGGCCCGGTGTAAACGCATTGGTCGACGTTCCTGTGCTCGAACTCCCGGATGGTCTGAAACCGATTAAGCCTTTGGCCTCAGATCACGCCGAGACGCGGTCATTCCTGACGCGGTGCTGCGAGATATTGATTGCGGCCGAGAGTGATCTGAACGCGCTGGATGCCAAATCCGGGGACGGCGACACGGGTTCGACTCTTGCAGGCGCGGCACGCGCCTTGATCGCAGCGATGGACAAGCTGCCTTTGGCAGATCACACGCAACTCTACCGCGCAATTGGGCAAGAGCTGAGTCAGACAATGGGTGGGTCCTCAGGCGTTTTGCTCGCCATTTTCTTTGCTGCGGCGGGGGATGCGGCATCAAGCGGCGAAACGATGCAGAAGGCGTTGCATGTTGGTCTGCAGCGGATGCAGGACATCGGCGGTGCCCAACCCGGCGACCGGACAATGATTGATGCGCTGAAACCGGCACTGGACCAGCTGGAAGGCGGGCTTCCCGATGCAGCACTTGCCGCGCGGGCAGGGGCTGACAAAACGGCGACGATGCTGCGCGCCCGAGCTGGTCGCGCGTCATATATCAACGCCGAGCAATTGCGGGGGCATGTCGACCCGGGCGCCGAAGCTGTAGCGCGGCTGTTTGAGCGACTAGCCAGCTGACCAAAACGGTGAGCGGTTGCAGGGTGTTTCCTTCGCCTTGCGACCGCGCCTCAGGGTTGCACGACGTTGATGGACGTGCCGAATTCGCGGGATTTCTCGATCATACTGTCCGGCAGCGGGGCGTCTGTGAAAAGGATATCGGTATCGACTAGGTTCCCGATCCGGCCAGGGGCCGAGCGAAGCATTTTTGAGCTGTCAGCAACCACAAACGTTGATTTCGACTGGCGTATGATCGATTTCGTTGCGCGCACTTCCTGAAAATCGAAATCCAGCAAATCCAAATCTGCATCGATCCCGGCGCAGCTGATGATTGCATGGTCGAATTTGAACAAATCCACCACCTGCGTTGTCAGGTTACCAAGCAGACCACCATCGGTGCGCCGCAGCGAACCACCAGCGACAACGATCTCAACATCCGGGTTCGCTGCAAGGATGTTGGCAGTGTTCAGACTGTTGGTGACAACCAACAGGTCTTTGTGGCTGAGCAGCTCACGCGCTACTGCCTCGGTGGTGGTTCCGATGTTGATGAAGACGGTTGTGCCATTCGGAATGCTCAGTGCGCACTCTCTGCCAATTCTGGCCTTGCCTTCCGTGTTTCGGTTGCGGCGTTGCACATAGTCGAGATTTCCAACCCCCGCAGACACGACGGCGCCCCCGTGAACGCGTTCCAGTTGGCCTGTGTCGGAGAGATGCGCGAGGTCGCGGCGGATGGTCTGCTCGGCGACCCCAAAGCGACGGGCAAGATCTTCGACCCGGATCGTGCCTTCGATTTGAGCGATGTGCAGAATCTCAGATTTTCGGTTCTTGCCAAGCATGTTTCTGATCCTTCGAATTCAAAGGTATATGAGCGGTTTTTGTAAGATTTGCAAGATATTTTGGAAATAACGAACATTAAACACTATGAAAGAACGACAATAATGCGCGAAAATGTTGACTTTGAGCTCGAATGGTGATTGTTAGCGATAACAAACGCAATGTGGTTCGGGGGCAAGGTCCGTATGATCCGAAACAGAAACATCAAAGTCGTGGCTACGCTTGGGCCTGCCTCAAGCAGCTATGAAACCATCCGCGCCCTGAAGACCGAAGGGGCAGATGTGTTCCGCCTGAACATGAGCCACGGACGACACGAGGATATCGCACGGCTGCACGCCACGATCCGCAAGGTCGAAGCGGATATGAACGTGCCCATATGTATTCTGGCCGACCTTCAGGGCCCCAAACTGCGCTGCGGTGTGTTCGAAGGCGGCGGTGCGCTGTTGGTCGACGGGCAGAGCTTTCGGTTTGATTTGGAAGACACAGCCGGGAACGAAAGTCGTGTTCAGATACCGCACCCGGAAATCTTCCGGGCTCTGACACCGGGTGCAACGCTACTGGTCAATGACGGTCTCATTCGCATGTCGGTGACAGATTGCTCCGACCAACACGCAGAGTGCCGCGTCGTGGTAGGAGGCCGTATTTCCGACCGCAAAGGCGTGAATGTCCCGGATGTCGTGCTTCCCTTGGCCGCGTTGTCCGACAAGGACCGGGAGGATCTAGAGTTTGTGTGCGAGCTTGGTGTCGAATGGCTTGCCTTGTCATTTGTGCAACGACCCGAAGACATAGAAGAAGCGCGCAGTCTGGCCCGAGGTCGGGCGCGCATTCTGAGCAAGATTGAAAAACCGGCTGCTGTCGAGTGTTTTCCCGCCATTCTGGATGCGTCGGACGCGATCATGGTGGCGCGAGGCGATCTGGGTGTGGAGCTTCCGGTCCAAAAGGTTCCAGCAATACAAAAGCAAATGGTACGGGCGTGCCGCGCGGCCGGGAAACCTGTGATTGTCGCAACTCAGATGCTAGAAAGCATGACCGGCAGCCCTGTGCCCACCCGCGCCGAAGTGTCTGATGTCGCATCAGCCATTTACGACGGGGCGGATGCGGTCATGTTGTCGGCAGAATCCGCAGCTGGGCAATTTCCGGTAGATGCAGTTCAGATGATGAACGCAATTGCCGAAGAAACGGAACGGGATCCCGGCTATCTCGAAGCGATCGAAGCGGCCCGCACCCCCTGTAAGAACACAGTGTCCGAAGCGATTACATCCGCTGCTCGGGAAATCGCCGAAACGACCGCGCTGAAAACGATCTGTTGTTACACGATGTCCGGGTCGACCGCGACACTAGCGGCACGAGAACGCCCGCGCGTCCCGATTTTGGCACTGACCCCCGATCCGACCGTCGCCAGAAGACTGGGCCTTGTTTGGGGATTGTCCTGCGCTCCGGTCGACCCCGCCATACGTTTCAAGGGCGCAGTGAAAGCCGCGGTTGGTGCAGCGCGTGCAATGGGGCTAGCCGGTCAGGATGATCGTATCGCGGTAACGGCGGGCATCCCTTTCAACACTGCAGGTACCACAAACATCCTGCGTGTCGTGTCGATGTCAGAATCCCTCGATGCGCAATCCGAAGCGGCATTCTAAAATTTTTGGAGAAGTAAAATGACGGTTAAAGTAGCAATCAACGGATTTGGCCGCATCGGTCGCAGTGTCCTGAGGTCTCTGGTTGAGGTAGGGCGGAATGATGTCGCCGTAGTGGCCATCAATGATCTTGGCCCGATTGAGACGAACGCCCATTTGTTGAAATACGACAGCGTTCACGGGCGGCTGGATACGGACATTCAGGTTGATGGAAACACATTGCTTGTTGGCGGGCGCGAGATACGCGTCAGTGCAGAACGTGACCCTGCCAAGCTGGCTTGGCAGGATGTGGACGTCGCACTTGAATGCACCGGGTTGTTTACAAAACGCGAAAGTGCCATCCAGCACTTGGGCAATGGGTCAAAGAAAGTTTTGGTCTCTGCACCGGCATCGGGTGCCGACAAGACCATCGTGTATGGCGTGAATCACAAAAGCCTGACAGGCAAAGAGATCGTTGTGTCGAACGCAAGTTGCACAACCAACTGTCTGTCTCCAGTTGCCAAGGTTCTGGACGACGCCTTCGGGATCAAAACCGGCTACATGACGACAGTGCATTCCTACACAGGTGATCAGCCTACTTTGGATACGATGCACAAAGATCTATACCGCGCCCGCGCGGCCGCGATGTCGATGATCCCGACCTCGACAGGTGCCGCGCGTGCTGTCGGTGAAGTTCTTCCTCAACTCAAAGGAAAACTGGACGGATCTGCGATCCGGGTGCCCACACCGAATGTTTCGGCTGTAGACTTCTGCTTCATGCCAAAGCGCGAGGTGACGGTCGACGCCATCAACGACGCCATTCGAGACGCAGCCTTAGGTGACATGCGTGGTGTTCTGGCGGTGACGGACGAGCCTCTGGTTTCGGCCGATTTCAACCACGATCCGCACTCTTCGATCTTTGCCACCCAGCAAACGCGTCTGACCGATGGGGGTATGGTGCGAATCCTGAGCTGGTATGACAACGAATGGGGCTTTTCAAATCGCATGCTCGATACAGCCTGTGCCATGGCAACCTGTTACTGAGGTTGGATTTATGAG
>NZ_JBQFMP010000029.1:0-15732 GCF_056531905.1 Ruegeria sp. K11 | reverse complement strand
CGTGCTCCTTCCGGCCCTTGTTCACCAAACGGCAAATCGCACCACCCGTCGGATAATAAACACCCGTTACACCACCCGTCCCAATCGTGATAAACTCCTCAGCATAAGCCGCAGGCGCTAGAAAGGCGGCAGTTACAGCCGCTGTGATTGAAGATTTATTGAGCACTTTGACACTCCTGTTGTCAGTCTTTTTTGATCCTTATGGGAATGCCTGATCGACCCAAAACGCGGTTTTGGAATCAGCCACCCAGATGCGAATTATGAAAGCGAAACCAATCGGTGCGTGTCTATACGGTAGTTTACGTATAGGCTTGGGGGCAAGGGCACGGGCATCATGGCCCGAGCCTAACCGCAACCACCATCTGGACTGAAGATTGGACAGCACAGCGCAACAGGATTTCCGCCGGGATCAGGCCGAACCCGCCCGCAGGCGCAGGTCGCTGCGCGCGACGCTGGCCCTGTGTCTGGCGGGGTTGCAATTTGTGGCGGTGCTGTCGGTGACATTGTCGACCTTTGTCAGCTCGGAAAACGCGCTTTTGCGGCAGTCGCGCATTTCGCTGAACGAGGTCAGTGTCAATGTCATCGGTCAGGTCAAAAACTTTCTGAACCCGGCACGGCAGGTGCTGGATGCCACGCGGCGGCTGGCAGAAAACGATGTGCTGGACATCAACGATACCGCTGCGCTGGAAAGCCATTTTTTCCAGCAATTGCAGGTCGCTCCGCAGCTGGCGGGGATTTATCTGGCCGATGAAACCGGGCGGTTCGTCTATGTGATGCGGACTGAGGAACCCGGTCGTTACCGCACCAAGGTCATCCCGCCCTTTGCCCCCGAGATCACCGAACATCCGGCGGATTTTCAATGGCGCAACGACCACTTTACCCTGCTGGACACCGCCGAGACCCAGACCGACACGTACGAGGCCCGCACCCGCCCGTGGTTCAGAATGGTCGATGCCGAGAAAGCTCCCATTTGGACGCAGCCCTATATCTTTTACACCACCCGTCAGCCGGGCATCACCTATGGCGTGCCGGTGTTGGACGATGCCGGCGAAATCCGCGCCATTCTGGGCATCGACATCCAGATCGATGCGCTGTCGGGATTTCTGCTGGATATCTGGTCGGAACGGCGCGGCGCGGCACTGGTGCTGAACGAGGATGGCTCGGTTCTGGCGCATCCGACATTGGTGCTGATCGATCAGGATGCGGATTTCGACAATCCGGAACTGCCGATGGTGGACCAGATCAACGACGCATTGGCACGTCAGGCCTTTAGCGCATTGGTGCACGGAGACAACGCCGGGGTCGAAGGCCCCGTTCATACCGATTTCGAGCTGGATGGTCAGGACTATGTCGCCATGTTGATCGACGTGTCTGAACCCGGCTTGAATTGGTTGATCGGGCTTTATGCCGCCGAAGACAATTTCATCGGCGAAATCAAGAAGAACCGGGTGCAGGGCATCTGGATCGCGCTGTCCATCGCCATCTTGACCGGTGCTGTTGGCCTGGCGCTGGCCGACCGCATCTATGCCCCGGTCCGCAGCTTCGCCAGCCAGACACAGCGCCTGTCCAGCGGCGAGATCACCCCTGACGAAGGCGTGCACAGCCCCTATCGCGAGCTTGAAGACAGCGGTGCCGCGCTGGCGCAGGAGGTGCGGCAAAGGCAGCGGTTCGAAACCGCTTATGGTCGCACATTCGATCTGGCCTCGCGCGGGATGGCACAGATTTCGCCCGAAACCGGGCGGTTCCAGCGGGTGAACGAACAGCTTTGCGATATCATGGGCTATCAGCCCGGTGAATTAGAGAACATGACGCTGGCCGAGACATTGCCCGATGATGGCCAGCAGATCGCGGTGAAGTTCCGCGAAACGTTGCTGCAGGACTCCGAATTCATCGCAGAAACTCCGTTTGTCCGCAAAGACGGCTCGACCATATGGCTGCGGGTGAACGCGATCCTGATCCGCGACGAAAAGGGTGTGCCTGACCATGCCGTTGCCATTGTCGACGATGTCAGCGATCGCAAACAGGCCGAGGATGAAGCCAGCCGCCTCAGCCGGGATCTGTCGCATGTGGCGCGGGTGAACCTGATGGGCGAGATGGCCTCGGGGCTGGCGCATGAGCTGAACCAGCCGCTCAGCGCGATTTCATACAATGTGGATGCCGCCAAGATCACGCTTGAGGAAATCGGCGACCCGGACCCTGATCTGAACCAGATCCTCAGCGATATCGACCGCCAATCGCGCCGTGCGGGGGATATCATCCGGGCTCTGCGCGACGTGGTCCGCAAAGATCGCGGGCGCCAGACTCCGTTCGAGCTGAACGGGTTGATCCGGCAAACCGTCACTCTGATGGAGGCGGAGGCCAAGCTGCATGATATCAAACTGCAATATGCCGAGACCGCGCTGCCCCCGGTCATCGGCAACCGGACGCAGATTGCACAGGTGCTGGTCAATCTGCTGCGCAATGCCATCGACGCGCTGGCGCGTCACCCGTCAGACACAGGCCGAGTCACTATTTCGACCCAAATCACCGCGGATATGGTCGAGGTCCGGGTCGAGGATAACGGCCCCGGTGTCGATCCTACTGTCACCCTGTTCAATACTTTCGACACCCAAAAAACCGATGGCATGGGGCTGGGTTTGTCCATCTGCCGAACCATCGTCAAAGCCAATGGCGGAGAAATCCGGTACGAGCCTACCGAAGACGGCAGCGCCCGGTTTTTCTTTACGCTCAGACGCAGCGCCTTTGATGAGGAAGAAGAATGACGGCCACCCCTCCGACCGTGTTCATTGTGGATGATGACGACGACGTGCGTGTTGCGCTGTCGCGGTCTTTGACCAAACGCGGCATGGAGGTGCATCACTTTGCCGATGCACAGACGTTTCTGGACTCGGTGCGTGACGATGCCGAGGGGTGCCTGATACTGGATTATGGCATGCCCGGCATGGACGGGCTGGAACTGCAAGATCATCTGATGGGCCGGAACTCGACCATTCCGATCATTTTCATTTCGGGCCATGGTGGCATTCCGGAATCTGTGCGCGCCACCAAGGCCGGGGCAATAGATTTTCTGGAAAAACCCTTTGATCTGACGGTTCTGATCGAACGCATAAAAGCTGCGCAAGACATAGGTGCACACTTGCGGGATGAAAAATCACGCGCCGACGCATTGGCGGAAAAACGGGGGCGCTTGACCGAACGCGAGGAAGAGGTTCTGCAACATATCCTCACCCATCCCGAACGGACCTCAAGCAAAGAGATCGCGGCGGAACTTGGGATCAGCCCCAGAACCGTCGAAATTCACCGGGGCCGCATTCAGCAGAAGGTTGGCGTCAAGACAACCATCGAACTTTATAAAATGTTCGGTCAAGGCGTCTGAGACGGGAATCCGGTCGTGGCAAGTAACATCAGCCCCTTTGGCCATACTGCCGACGGAACGCCGATCCAGCGGATCGAACTGACAGGCCGGAACCTGCGCGCGGCCATCCTGACCTACGGGGCCACCGTTCAGGACCTGCGATGGTCCGGAACCGCTCATCCTTTGGTTCTGGGGTGGGAGGATTTGAATGGCTACCTGACAAGCGACACGTATTTCGGCGCCATCGTTGGTCGGTTCGCCAACCGGATCGCCCATGGTCGTTATTGGATTGATGATCAGGAATTCCAGACCCAGCACAATTTTCTGGACCGGCATACGTTGCACGGCGGTATCCAAGGCAGCAGCCACCAGGTCTGGCACATAGAAAAGGTTAACACGCAATCTGTCGAGCTGTCGCTTGAGATGCCTGACGGCCATATGGGTTTTTCCGGCCATCTGACTGTCCGTACCAAATACGAAATCGTACAGGATAGGACGCTGCAGGTGACCATTTGCGCAACCTGCACCAGCCCGAGCCTGTGCAGTTTTGCCCCACATAGCTATTTCAATCTTGATGGTGGCCCGGATATCACGAACCACAGCTTGAAGATCAATGCAGAAACCTATCTGCAAACGGACGATGAGCTGATCCCCACCGGAACGCAGTTGCCCGTCAAAACAGGTGCGTGTGATTTCAGAGCAGCGCGACCCATCGGCAAGCAAGAGTTGGATCACAATTTCTGTCTTGCTTCCGCCCGGTGTGACCTGCGCCCCGTTGCCAGCCTGCAAAGTTCTCGGTCAGGTCTGCGCATGACGGTCCACACAACTGAACCGGGACTTCAGATTTACACGGCAGCCCAACTGGATACCTCGTGCCGCGACGGGCTGGAGGGGCGACGATACGGCAACTTCGCCGGCCTCGCGATAGAACCGCAACTGTGGCCGGATGCACCAAACCACCCCGGTTTTCCCAACGCGGCCCTTTACCCCGGTCAGGTTTCCAAACAAGTGACACGCTTTGAATTTGCCTAAGACTGAACGTGCCAATACGCCCCTCAGAACAGGGTCTGAGGGGCGTGTCGGATCATGGAACCTGCTGTTCGGCAACGATCTCGCCAAAGCGCGTAAAGAACTTGCCGGACAGTTTCTTGGCCGTGCCCGCAATCAGCCGACTGCCCAATTGTGCAATCTTGCCGCCAACATCAACTTTTGCGGTATAAGCCAAAACAGTTTCGGACCCGTCTTCGGTCAAGGAGACATCTGCGCCGCCTTTTGCAAACCCTGCGGCACCTCCTTTGCCTTCTCCCTTCAATGAAAACCCGTTTGGCGCGTTCGAGGTATCCAGTGTCACCTCACCGGCAAATCGCGCTTTGACCGGTCCAATTTTCAGAACCACCTTGGCGGCCAGCTGATCCTGCTCTGTCTGGGTCAGTTCCTCGCATCCCGGGATACATTCGCGCAGAACCTCGGCGTCATTGAGCGCGCGGTAGACAACGTCGCGCGGGGCGGCAATGCGGATTTCGTCACTTAGTTCCATTGGGTCAGTCCTTTGTTCAACAACATCTGGGATATACGCGCAACGCCTCGTCGGTTGCCTCCTGCGTCGTCATCTTGCGGGGCGCAGGCCAGAATGCCCGCAACCTGTCACGCCATTTTTTCATCATCGGCTTGCTCCTCGGATCGGTCTGTATTTCGCCATTTCACGATCTCGGCCAGAATCGACAGCGCGATCTCATGCGGATCAACCGCGTGGATGTGCAATCCTGCCGGGGCTTTCAACGCCTGTGTTCGGGCCGGGTTCATGCCCTGCGCCACCAGTTTGTCACACAGAATCTGCGCTTTGCGCTGACTTGCGACCATCGACACCCGCCGCGCGGCCGAGTTCAAGGCAGAGGCCAACGCCGCACCATCCCCATGACCCTGCGATGCGACCACAACAAAATCACGCGGCTCGATACCCAAAGCCTGCAAGTCATCGGGGTCAAACACAGTATAGTCAACGTCTCCGATCTCGCCAGACACGCAAACACGCAGTCCCATCATTGCGCCATGTGCAGCCAACGCAGACGCGATCGGCGTTTCCCCAAAAATCACCAGCCGCGGTGCGTTCTGGTAGGGTTCGACCAGCAAATCGACCGTTCCCCCGGACGGGCAACCGCTTTTGAAGGTTTGCACGCCATCCGGGTCCGTCATGGCCACCACCTTGTCCGAGGGTTTCACACGGATCATCTGCGGAGCCCCACTGGCCAATGCCTGCACCGCCGAACTGCGCACAGCACGCTGAACGCACGCCCCGCCCAGGTGCCCGACAATCGTGCCATCAGAGGTCACCGCCGCCTTTGCCCCCGCCTTGGCCGAGGTGGCATCCGCCGTGCGCAGTACCGTTGCCACACAAAATGCTTCACCTTCTTTGCGGAGCGTTTCGATCCTGTCAAATATGTCAAATCCAGGCATGAGTGCTCCTTTCACAATTTCCGGAATTGCGGTTCAAGCGCCGCCAGTGCGTCCAGTGTGTTGGCTGGCAAATGCGCATCCAGATGAGGTTCAGCCGCCCGGATCGCCGCAGCCACAGGTTCGTAGGACTGCCACCCTTTCAGCGGGTTCAGCCAGACGATCCGCCGGGCTTTGCGCCGAATACGCGCCAGCACATTGCCCAGCGCTTGCGGATCGGAACTGCAATAGCCATCCGACAGGATCAGCACGATGGTCCGCCCGTTCAGCGCCCGCGCGCCATAGCCGTTCAGGAAACTCTCAAGGCTTCCCGAAATGTCGGTGCCACCGCCAAAGCCTTCGGCCATCAGCGAGAGCCGACCGGCGGCTCGGATCGAGTCGTGATCGCGCAGCGCGTCCGTCACCCGCATCAGGCGCGTGTGGAACAGATAAGCATCCGCCTCGGTCCCGCTGCCGATCAGTCCTTTGAGAAAGGCCAGAAAGACGCGGGAATAGACCGTCATCGATCCGCTGACATCACACAAGGCCACGATCCGCATCGGACGCGGAGGACGGGCGCGACGGTAGAGGTCCAACGGCTCGCCCCCGCGCGCCAGACTGGCCCGTTGAATGCGCCGCATGTCCAGCGCGGGGCCGCGCAAGGCGCGTTTTCTACGCCGCGACCGCCGATCCCGAATGGCACCCGCCAAACGCTCGGCCGTCCTTTCTGCCTGTTTTAGAGACTGTTCATCCATCAACTCCCGCAAGTCCCGGCGCGACAGGTTGGCCATGCGGGTCGCGATAAGCTTCCCGTCCATCCCTTCGGCCTCCCCGTCGCCCGGATCAGGAGTGGTGACTGCCTGATCTGAATCTGTCTGCGTGTCCTGTTCTGGCTGCTCTTGCCCCTGCCAGATCATCGGCTTGGCCGATTGCACCCGCACATATGCGCTCTGCGCCATGCCGCTGCGCTGCTTGCCCGCGTTGAACCAATAGGCGTCGAACAACGCGTCAAACTGCCGCCAGTCCTCGGCATCCCCGGCCAACAAAGCACACAAGGCCTGCCTTGCCTGAGCCACGTCTGTTGCTTCGACCTTGGACAAAGCGGCCAGCGCATCTTCGGTTTCGCGCACGCCCACGCGCAGCCCGTTCATACGCAAATGCGCCATGAACCCCGACATCCGGTCGGCAATACCTTCGGACCGAGAAGGAAAACGCGTCACCTGCATCACGCCACCTTTCCGATCAGGCGGTCCATGACCTCGGGCGGCGCGGCGTCATAGTCAGCAGCGGTTTTTAGCAGGCAGACCAGAGTCGCCTGAACCTCCGCCCGCGCTTGCGCCAGATCGTTGACACCCAACCCGGACAGCGCAGCCGCCCAATCCAACATCTCGGCGATGCCCGGCACTTTCTCAAGGTCCTCTTTACGCAGCGCCTGAACAACTCCAATGATCTGCCGCGCCAAAAGCGCCTCAACCTCAGGCATCCTTGCGCGCAGGATCGCCATTTCGGTCTCTTTCGAGGGATAGTCCAGAAAACTGTAGAGACACCGCCGCCGCAAAGCGTCTGACAAATCCCGCGTCCCGTTGGCAGTCAGGATCACAATCGGTCGCGCCTTCGCCTCAACCGTCCCAAGCTCGGGGATGGTGATCTGAAAGTCGGACAAGATTTCCAGCAAATAAGCTTCAAACTCCTCATCGGCCCGATCAATCTCGTCAATCAGCAAAACCGGAGGCGTATCCTGTGAAATAGCCTCTAACAAAGGGCGTTTCAGCAGATATGTATCGGAAAACAACTGCGCCTCCCCAACGCCGCCATCCGTCTCTCCCGCCCGAATTGCCAACAACTGCCGCTGATAATTCCACTCATAGATCGCGTGGCTGGCATCCAACCCTTCGTAACATTGCAACCGGATCAACCGCGCCTCAAGCCAAGCAGCCATCGCCTTTGCCACCTCGGTCTTGCCAACCCCGGCCGGCCCCTCCAGCAGCAAAGGCCGTCCCAAAGCCCGCGCCAAATGCAACGCCATCGCCAACCGATCATCGGCAACATAGCCCTGCGCGACCAACCCGTTTTGCACGTCATTCAAAGTCAAAACCAGGATCCATTCTTCATCTGGCTAAAAATATCCGGGGGGTCCAAGGGGGCAGAGCCCCCTTGCTTCCGTCGGACCGGCCTAACCCGGTCCGAACCCATTCACCCATGCATCCCCAACCCATTGGCAATCTTCCAAATCCGCCAATGGTCATGCGGCATATGACTCTGCACCAACCCAAACGGCCGAAACGCATCATGCACCGCGTTCGAGAAACAGGGCACGCCCCCGACATTTGGGCTCTCACCCACACCTTTCGCACCAATCGGATGGTGCGGGGACGGGGTCACCGTATAGTCGGTGATATAGTTCGGCGTCTCCCACGCGGTCGGCAGGAAGAAGTCCATAAGCGTACCGGTCTTCACATTGCCCATCTCGTCATAGGCAATCTCCTGCCCCATCGCGATGGCCAAGGCCTCGGTCACGCCGCCATGAACCTGCCCGTCGATGATCATCGGGTTGATCCGGGTGCCACAATCGTCTAGCGCATAGAATTTCCGAACGTCCCACTCGCCGGTATCCACGTCGATCTCCATGACGCAGATATAGGCCCCGAACGGATAGGTCATGTTCGGCGGGTCGTAATAGCTGACCGCCTCCAGACCTGGTTCCAGCCCCGGGATCGCCTGATTGTAGGCGGCAAAGGCGATTTCCTTCATCGTCTTGAACCGCTCGGGCGCGCCTTTGACCGCGAACCGATCCACATCCCACTCGACATCGTCGTCGTGGACCTCGAGCAGATATGCGGCAATCATCTGCGCCTTGGCGCGGATTTTACGCGCAGCCATCGCCGTTGCCGCTCCGGCCACAGGCGTGGACCGAGACCCGTAAGTCCCCAGACCATAAGGCGCGGTGTCGGTGTCGCCTTCCTCCAGCGTGATGTCATCGGCAGGCAACCCGATCTCACTGGCGATGATCTGCGCAAAGGTCGTGGCATGGCCCTGACCCTGAGAGATTGTGCCCAGCCGAGCAATGGCGGACCCGGTCGGATGGATGCGGATTTCACAGCTGTCGAACATCCCTAGCCCTAGGATATCACAGTTCTTCACTGGCCCGGCGCCAACGATTTCCGTGAAATGCGTCAGACCAATGCCAATCAGCTTGCGGGTTTTGCCGGCCTTGAAGTCCTCGACCCTCTGCGCCTGTTCGGCCCGCAGACCGTCATAGTCCACGGCCTTCAGCGCCTTGTCCCAAGCGGTATGATAATCGCCCGAGTCATATTCCCAGCCCAACGCAGACTGATAGGGGAACTGATCGGCCTTGATGAAGTTGATCCGGCGCAGCTCAGCCGCGTCCATGTTCAGCTTGATGGCCAGAACCTCGATCATGCGCTCGATGAAATAGGCCGCCTCGGTCACGCGGAAGGAACAGCGATAGGCCACCCCGCCCGGAGCTTTATTGGTATAAACCCCATCCACCGCCAGATAAGCGGTCGGGATGTCATATGACCCCGTGCAGATGTTCATGAACCCCGCCGGGAACTTGGTCGGGTCGGCGCAGGCGTCAAAGCCGCCATGGTCGGCAGTGGTATGACACCACAGGCCAGTGATCTTGCCGTCTTTGGTGGCGGCAATCTTGCCCTGCATCCAGTAATCGCGGGCAAAGGCGGTGGACATCAGATTCTCCATCCGGTCCTCGACCCATTTCACCGGCTTGCCGGTGACAATCGAGGCCACGACCGAGCAGACATAGCCCGCATAAGCCCCCACCTTGTTGCCAAACCCGCCGCCGATATCGGGACTGATCACGCGGATATTGTGCTCGGCGATGCCAGAGATCAGCGACACAACCGTCCGGATCGCGTGCGGGGCTTGGAACGTGCCGTATAGCGTCAGCTTGCCCGTCACCTTGTCCATGCTGGCCACCGACCCGCAGGTCTCCAGCGGGCAGGGGTGGGTGCGGTGGTAGTACACCATCTCTTCGGCCACGACATCGGCCTCGGCCAGAATAGCCTCGGTTGCGTCCTTGTCGCCCTGTTCCCATGTGAAGATATGGTTGTGATGCTTGCGCGGCCCGTGCGCGCCTTCGGTCTGGCCTTCAAGGTCTTCGCGCAGGACGACATCGGATTTCAGCGCCTCGAACGGGTCGGTCAGAACCGGCAGTTCTTCGTATTCAACCTCAACCAGTTCCGCAGCATCCGCCGCGATATACCGATCCTCAGCGACGACAAAGGCAACCTCCTGGCCCTGGAACAGCACTTTGCCGTCGGCCAAAACCATCTGCTTGTCACCCGCCAATGTTGGCATCCAATGTAGGCCCAGCGGAGACAGGTCTTCGGCGGTCAGAACGGCGATCACACCGGGCATCGCCAAGGCGGCCTCTTTGTTCACGCTGACAACGCGGGCATGTGCGTATGGGGAGCGCACAAAGTCGCCGAACAGCATCCCGTCCAGCTTGATGTCGTCGACATAGTTGCCCTTGCCTTGGGTAAAGCGCACATCCTCGACGCGTTTGCGCGAGCTGCCCATGCCTTTGAGGTTGGCGGCGCGTTCTTCGGGGGTCAGAGTCTGATCGTTCATTCCGCAGCCTCCTTCTGGGCGTTCAGCATGTCAGCCGAAGCCGAGATCGCCTTGACGATATTCTGGTACCCGGTGCAGCGGCACAGGTTTCCGGCCATTCCGAAACGGATGTCTTCCTCGGTCGGATTCGGGTTCTCCTGCAGCAAGCGATGCGCGCGGGTGATCATGCCCGGTGTGCAGAAGCCGCATTGCAGCCCGTGATGTTCGCGGAACATCTCCTGCAACACACCAAGGCTGCCATCGTCGTTGGTCAGCCCTTCGACAGTGGTGACATCGGCCCCGTTCACCTGCGCCACGAAGGTGGTGCAGGATTTGACGGACTTGCCATCGATATCCACGGTGCAAGCGCCACAATGGCTGGTCTCGCAGCCGATATGAGGACCGGTGATTTTCAGATCTTCCCGCAGAAAGTGGATCAGCAGCGTGCGCGGCTCGGCCAGACCTTCGACCTCCTTGCCGTTCACGGTGAGTTTGACGTGCATTTTCGACATTTTATCCTCCCCTCAACCCGCGCGGCTTTGCGCGCGGTCGATGGCGCGGCGCAGCATCACGGCGGCCACGTGTTTCTTGAATTCGACAGGTCCGCGGTTGTCG
Source organism: Ruegeria sp. K11 (assembly GCF_056531905.1). NCBI lineage: Bacteria > Pseudomonadati > Pseudomonadota > Alphaproteobacteria > Rhodobacterales > Roseobacteraceae > Ruegeria > Ruegeria sp. K11. The sequence continues at coordinate 4,742 of NZ_JBQFMP010000029.1, read as the reverse complement.
GCGACGGGCTCAATCGCATCCAGCATCGCAGCAACGCAGCCGTTCACGTCGCCATCGGCCAGAGCCGCGCTAGCCCCTTCGGACCAGACCGGCGTGTCGGCCAGGTTGGTCATCGCAACCGATGCCGTACCGTTGCCAACCATCACGGCGGCGGCGGCGGTGGCATAATCGCCGATCTTGCGCTTTTGCTTTTCATAGGCCTGACCGACACCGGCACCCGGAACCGGGATCGAAATCCGGGTCAGGATTTCCTCATCCTCGCGAGCGGTGAAATACGCCGCCTCATAAAACTCACGCGCGGCGACACTGCGTGACCCGTCGGGACCGGACAGGTCAAACGTCGCGTTCAGGCACTGCATCAGCCCCGGCATGTCATTGCCCGGATCCCCATTGGCCACATTGCCGCCAACGGTGCCCACATAGCGCACCTGCGGGTCCGCGATCTGCAACGCCGCCTCGCGGATTAACGGGATGGCCGAGGCAAGACCTTCGTGAGTGATCAATTCGTGCTGTGTCACCATGGCGCCAAGGGTCACGGTATCGGACCCGACCTCGATGCCTTTCAATTCCTCAATGGCCTGAAGGTCGACCAAATGGCCCATCTCGGCCATGCGCAGCTTCATCATCGGGATCAGGCTGTGCCCGCCTGCGATCACGCGCGCCTCGTCTCCGTGTTCCTGCAGAATGCCGATGGCCGAAGCGATATCGCCTGGCCGGTGATACTCAAAACCGGCTGGTATCATATGTTTCCTCCCTGGGTCCGGGCGGTGTGCCTTGGGGGACCTGCAGTCAGCAAAGAATGCGGAGATCAGCCATTCCAGCCAGCGGAAACGGGGCGCGCAGCTTGTTTCACGAAATGCGAATGGGCTGCACGAGATGCGATCAAAGACCCAAAGCGTCGCGGATAACCGTCAGACGAGATCGGCTGACCGGGACCTTGATCAACGCGTCTACACCATCGAAATAACAGGTGCCATTGTCCTTGTGCCTCTCAAAACGCGAGACATGTCTGGGGTTCACCAGATAGCTGCGATGCGCGCGCAAGAAGCCCTCGCCAGACAGGCGCGCCTCAGCCTCGGTGATCGACCAGGGGCAAAAGAGTTTCTCGGCATCCATGTAGAGGATGGTGTAATGTCCTTCAGCCCGGATCGCGGCAATGCCAGAGGGTTCGGCAAAAAACGTTTGCCCTTCGCGCTCAAACGGAACGCCGGCCCGTAAGACGGGTTCCGGTTCAGGCATCAGCATGGGGGCGGGTGTGGCGGGGGTGGGGTTGGGTTCGATGAAGCTGACCCCAGTCAGCAGGAATGCCCCGCAGATCAGAAACACGGCAACGGTCACGCCCATCGCCAGCACCTGATTGTTCAGCGCGGGACCTGCGCCGCCAGCGGCATCGCTTGCGACGAAATCGGTCAGGCCGGTGGCGACAAAATGCATGGTGAACACCGCCAAACCGAAACAGGCCGTGCCCAACAGGATGTTGCGCTGGGTGCGGTTGTCATATGCGACCCAGATCGCCAACACTGACAGCACCACTGACGCAACGGTCGAAATCGCTACATCCCATACGGTGTAGACGGGGCGACATAGCTCCATACCGGCCATGCCGACATAATGCATCACCACGATGCCCAGCCCGACGATGACCCCGGCGCCAACAATGGTCTGCATCGAGCGTGGGCGGAAATGCAGCAGCAACAGCGCAAGCCCGACCATCAGGATCGCAACCAAAGCCGATATCAGGGTGATCAGCGCGTCATAGTAGAACAGGATCGGAAGCTGCAGCCCCAGCATCGCGACAAAATGCATCGACCAGATGCCGCCGCCCAGAATGACAGCCGCCAGTGCCACAGTGACTTTACGCCGCTGGTCGTCCAGCTTGGACGCGCCATGCGTCAGATAAAGGCCAGTGAACCCGGCCATCAGCGCCACGGCCAAGGAAGCCGCCACAAGCCAGGCGTTATGCGAGTAGTCCAGCATTTTGGTCTGCACGCCCTCCCCGACGCACGGGCGACGTTAGCAAACGGATATGACTTGGACAATCGGCAGTTGCTGCCGCATCCCAGCGTCAGGCGTGATCGCTGATGAAGTGAAACAGGCGCTAGGCCTGTTTCTCCACCACGGGTTCGACGTCGGCCTGAACCGGTTCGGCTTCCACTTCGATAACTTCGGCTTCTGCGCTGTCCTCGGCCTTGTCATCCTCATCTTCGGTATTGTCTTCCAATGCGCCAACGATCAGCGGCAGCATGTGGACGCCGGTTGCCGTTGCGATCTCGGGCGTTTGCGGAGTTTGCCAACTGAGCGTGTCGAAACTACCGCAATTCTGGCAGACAGGGGCCCATTCGGCCTGGATGTCATGGCAATTGTCGCACACCCATTGCGGGCCACGCGGTGCATTCAGCGCCTTGGCGAGCCATCCCTGAACCACCGCATCCGAACCGCCCTCGCCCCGCTCGATCGCTGCCATCAGCGTATATGCGCGCGCGTCGCCTTGCTTTTCAACCACATCGCCCAGCGCACGACGGGCTTCGGGGAAATCTTCGGCCACGATGTTCAACTCGGCCAATATCAGGCGGGTTTCCATATTTTCCGGATGGATGCGTGTCAGCGCGGAAAACCGCTTGATCCGCGCATCAGGGGTTTCGTTCGGAGCAATCTCGGCAAAGGCATGTGCCAGATCAGGATGCGGCTGCACCTCCCACGCTTTCTTGAGGATCTTGGTTGCCGCGCGCGGTTTGCCCTTTTCGATATAGGCCCGCGCCGCCATGGCCGCGGCAGGCACCAGATCCGGAGACAGGCGGTTTGCTTCTATGGCATGTTCCTGCTGCGCGACAGTTGCGCTGTCGTCCAGAATGTCCTTTGCCTCGGACAAGGCCAGAACTGCATCACGCCGCTTGAAAACATCCCGCGGCAGATGCCCCGCCTTCAGCTTCGACGTCAGGGTCGACCGCGCACCGGTCCAGTCCTGTGCCTTGGTCTGGAGGCCCAGCAGGATATCCTGCGTCTCTTGGTGGCGCGGTTTGATTGCCAGCGCTTTTTCGGCCAGTTTCCGGGCTGTATCATCATCACCCTCGGCCAGTTTCTGTTTCATGATACCGCGCACCCCAACAAACCGGGTCGCGTTGCTGGTGACCAGCTTCTTATATGTTTCGGATGCTTTTCTGGTATCGCCGTTCATCTCGGCGGCTTGCGCCACCAGCAGATTGGTCAGTTCAGGCTTGTTCAGCAGCTTTTCGGCCTTGGCCGCCTTGGTCATCGCAATACGCCCCTCACCCGATGCAAGCGCCATCAGCCCGTCCGACAGCGCCTGATATCCGCGCTGTTCCCGGCTTCGGTCGAAATACCGCGACAGGGCGGTCTCGTCACCATTGAGGAATTTCAGCGTCGCGATCAGCAGGGTCAGCAGCTTGAAGAACAACCAGACGGCAAAAACCAGCACGCCCAGCGCGATCACTGATTGCAGCGGCCCAAGCGTGTATTCGGTGCCAGCAACGGTGACTTGCACCCCGCCCGACGATTCCATAAGGAACCCCGCGCCAATGGCCAGCAGACCGATAATCGCAACAAAAACAAGGATCTTTAACAATGACCACAGCATGGCAGGTCCTTCAGTTCGAGTTCAGGCTTGAAGCAAGCGTGTTTGCAGCATCGACCGCAGCAAGCCGGGTTTGTGCCGCTTGTGCCCAATCGGCCAGCGCTGTCTGGGCCGCTTCGGGCAGAGATTTCAATTCATTCAGTGCCGTTGCGACATCCCCATCCGCCAAAGCTGCCTGCGCCCGAGACAGAACCGCATCCGGGTCATCCCCATCCTGCGGCGTCACCGAACGCGCGCCGGTCTGACGTTGCAAAAAGGCAATCACACCGGTTCCCTTATCGGCTTCGCGCGCATCCGCCAGCGCCGCGCGGGCCGCAGGCGTAAAACTGCTACGAAGGGACGCGAGTGTTTCGACCCCATCCGCCGCCGACGCCGAAAGTGCGTCTGGAACTTCAACGCCGCCCGCTGTCAATTCTCCGACGAGCGCCTCATAAGGCTGGCCTGCTTCCAGTTGTCCATGAAGTCGCGACAGGATCGCCGCATTTGTGGCGGCCTGCGCCTCAGCCGAGGCTTTGGCCTCAAGCGCCTGCGCGTCCGAGACCATCTTTTCGACTTCGCTGCGCTGGGCAACCAGCGAGTCCTGCAATTTTTTCAATTCAGCCTCAAAGGCCGCGGTGGCTTCGGCCGAAACATTGGCTTCGATCGGCCGTTTCTCGAGTTCTGACAGTCTGTCACCCAAAGGGGTCACCTGCCCGGCAAGGGCATCGACACTGGACTTCACTGCGCTCAGGTCGCTTTCAACCGGGGACAACTTGTCGGATAGCGCTTTGATCTGGTCCGAGAGGCCTGCGACATCAGGGCTGTTCGCCAATTCGCTTGCCAGCTTGGCAATCTGATCCGACTGATCCGCCAGCTTCGCCTCAAGCGCGGCAACCGCATCCGAACTGTCGGACGCTGCGGGGGTCAATCCGCCATTGCCCACCACGAAGCCGATCCCGGCTGCCAGCACGCCGCCAATCAATGCGGGCACAAACCCGCCGCGTTTTTCGACGGTGCGTTCGATCACCTTCTCTTCTGCGCGGGCCTGCTCTTCGACAGGCGTAACCTGATCAACGGCTTCGGCTTCGGCTTCGGCTTCGGCTTCGGCTTCGGCTTCGGCTTCGGCTTCGGCTTCGGCTTCGGCTTCGGCTTCGGCTTCGGCTTCGGCTTC
>NZ_JBQFMP010000028.1:0-22425 GCF_056531905.1 Ruegeria sp. K11 | reverse complement strand
GTTGTCTTGGTCTTGACGTTGGCAGCCGCAAACAAGCTCCGCTTCGTTCCGGCCATGCAGTCCGGGGACGACAAAGCTGCCCGCCACTTGGCACGCTCCATTGAAATCGAAGCCGTAATCATTCTGGTGGTCCTTGCGGCAACCGCGACGCTCACTAGCGTCTTGACCCTACCGAATTGAGGTATCCAATGATCAAGTGGAACTTTTTAATCGTCACATTTGCCAGCTTCGCAACGGGTGCAAGTGCTGGTCACGAAATGGAGGACCGGAACTTGGCCAAAGGGCAGACCCTCTACGCCGAGTACTGCGCGTCCTGCCATGGCGCCGATCTCGAAGGACACCCGGATTGGCAGACGCCTGACGACAACGGTATTCTTCCTGCGCCGCCACATGACGAGACCGGGCATACATGGCACCACGACAACCAGCTTCTGTTCGAATACACTCGGCTAGGAGGTGAAATGGCGTTAGCCGCGCGTGGCGTCGACGGCTTTGCAAGTGGCATGCCCGGATTTGGGGACACCCTCACCGATGACGATATTTGGGACATTCTCGCCTACATACGGTCCACTTGGCCCAACGATATTCAGGAGGTGCAGGCCAGCCGTAATCTTCCGCACGAGTAAAAACTGGGCATCTGGTTAAGATTGCGGTTTTGCGTGGTCAGCTCGGTGAGCATTCGCTTTGGCCTACAATGTCGTCGTGATTTAGGTACCCAACAGGTTTTGAAGCTCTAAAAATGGATGGGTGTAACTTGCGAAGTCGCCCAGAGTGCAATCAGTAGGATCGCGTAGGTGCCAACGACCCAAAGGAACATGGAGTGCGAAGGCAGGTTCCTCATACCCATGCTGTGACTGGGCATGTTCTCCATTTCGCCATGTGACATGCCATTCATCTCTGAAGACACGTGACCGTTGCCCGGTGCCGGGCCATCGGTACCGGGTTGGGTCATACAACCGTGTTTCAAGTGATTGGCCACCAGCCAACGATTGATCGGGAATGCAACAAAACCACCCACAATTGTCGCCAAACTCATGCGAAACCAGAAAGTCGGCGAGAGTGGGTCTTCCGATTCAGGCCAAGCCGACGCTAACAGTACCATCGTGGGGATCATGCCCGTCATTACCATGTTCATTGACACGGTCTCTGCAAAAAGCGTCTTTCTGACAGCTTCTGCATAACTTCCATACATCGAAAGCATCATAAGGGCCTGAAAGATGAAAAGCCCCGAGACGAAACCGAAGACGTACTCGACGGTGATGTTCCAGCCATTCGGAAGGGCGAGGAAATGAACGAGGATTGCGGCAACTATGATCCCGGTAGCGTCGCCCGCCAAACAGTGCATCTCGCTATTGACCCCTTGTTTCCACGTTGCGCGCGTGAAACGGTCATGCCCGCCCAGGAATGGGCGGCGGCAGGTGGTGAGGTAGAAAAACAGTCCGACTGGTCCCGAATAGATCGTCACCAGAATCCAAGCCAAACGTTGAACCCAACTGGTCACGCCATTAGTAATTGAATCCCAAACGACGAATGCCACGCTGGCACCGGTCAGCAAAAACCACACAAGCATCGCACCGTCGAGCACTCCGAACTCCCTGAATTGCAAACCCTTCTAGTAGTACGAAGTATCGGCGCGTATGTGATATCAGGCAAGTCAACACACATTTGGGTATTGGACCTCTCTTTGCATCGACTGCTTGGCATCTTTGATGGTTCGTTTTCGATAGTTGATTTGAAACGAATGGCTACGCGTGTGCGTGGCAGACGCCTCAACGACGACATTACGTCTGCATATGAACCCATAGTGACTGACGCTGCGCCGTGTCCAAAAGGCGTTTCAATGCGTGAAGCGAACGCGATTCAGCAGGTGTTTTCCCGCAAATTCCTGTATGGATCGGGAGGCAAGGATTGGTGCCTCCCGTGAATTGATTTCTACTGTGACATCCCGCCTTCAGTCGAAACCTGTTCTTCGACGTGAGACTGATTGGTGACGTCCGATCCTCTCGGGGGATAATCCTTGAACGTAGCCAGGTGGTTTTGGACGATTTTGGCCGCAGGACCAAAGGCCCACATCTTGTTGCCCATCCAGCGGGTGTACATCCCGGATTCCTCGGCCGCTTTTTCGTAAGGATCGCGACGCAGGTTGAACAGCAGGGGTGCGTTCAGTTCCTCCTTGGGGCCAGCCCAGCCTTCGGATTGGATCGTGAAATGTGCTTTCCAGTCACCATGGCGTACAGCTTGCAGGTCCGGTCCTTCGTAGTAGATGATCTCGTCTCGGCTGCTCTCCCCCTCACCAGTCAGGAAAGACAGTTGGTTATATCCATCGAGATGCACTTGATAGCCTTCATAGCCTTGCAGCAAGGAGTCCGGCAGATCGCCCGGCCCTCCGGCGGCGGCAACAAGGGTGGGCATCCAATCAAGACCGGCAAAAATACCGTTACTCACGGTTCCGGCCGGGACTTTTCCGGGCCAGCGAATGATGGCCGGGACGCGGAAACCACCTTCCCAGGTTGTGCCCTTTTCGCCATGGAATGGTGTTGTTCCACCGTCCGGCCAGGTCATGGTTTCGGGGCCGTTGTCAGACGTAAAGACAACAATCGTGTTGTCTGAGACGCCCAGCTGGTTCAGTCGCGCCATGACTTTGCCCACGTTGTCGTCCAACTCTTTCATCACGACGTCCTGCAAACCGCGCCCGTCGCCCAGCATGGCCTCGTATTCAGGGCTCAGATGGGTCCAGACATGCGCGCGCGCCGGTGCCATCCAGACAAAGAACGGCGTATCGCTGTCGACTGCGCGGTTGATGAAGTCCAGCGTGTGGGCTGTCACCTCGTCGTCCAGCGTCTTTTGGCGTTCGGGCGGGGCCGGGCCATCGTCGATGATGCGTTGCTTGCCAACCAGACCCCAGCGTGGGTCCACAGTTTCATCGACAGTATCCGTAGCATAGGCATGAATGATGTTCCGAGGGCCAAATGTATCGTTGAAATTCTGATCCGTCGGCCAGTCGGGATCGGATGTGTATTCCATCGCGTTCAAATGATAGAGCCAGCCCCAATATTCATCAAAGCCCTTCACCGTCGGCAGGAATTTATTCATATCTCCCAAGTGGTTCTTGCCAAATTGCCCGGTCGTATAGCCCAGAGATTTCAGCATATTGGCCAGGGTTGGATCATCCTCGCTCAGACCTTTTTCAGGGTCTCCGGGCAAGCCAACCGTGTGCATTCCGGTGCGAACAGGCAATTGTCCGGTGATAAATGCTGACCGCCCAGCAGTGCAGCTTGGTTGAGCATAATAGTCCGTCAGACGCATGCCGTCGGCGGCCAGTTGATCCAGGTTGGGAGTTTTGATGCTTTTCACACCCTGATGGTAACTGCCAAGGCTGGCCCAGCCGACATCGTCAGCCATGATGACAAGAATATTGGGTTGATCGGCTTGAGCCAAAGCCGGCAGGGCACAGAACGTCGCCGTGGTCAGAGTGGCGGAAACCGCTATGGATCGAAGAATGAACATTTTTACCTCAGTGGACGCAGAAGACGATATCGAAGGGTCCATCAGGGATAGCGATTGAGAGTTTCGCGTCGCAACAGAGCTTTACCATGATTTCATATTGTGAAATCTAAAACACGAAACCTGAAATGAAATTGGCCGCACGATGAACGAAAACGCATTGACCGCCTTTCTGGCATTGGCTGAAACCGGCAGCTTTCAAAATGCGGCTCGTATGATGGGTGTCTCCAACGCGTCGTTGTCCCGCTATGTCGGGCAGGCCGAGGATCACACGGGCCTTGTTTTGTTCCATCGCAGTCGAAACAGCAGCACGTTGACACGCGCGGGGCAAGAGTTTCTGCCAATAGCGCAGGCATTGCGCGAAGATCTGAACCGCTATGCAGCTCGCGTGGCTGGATTGCGCGAAACCGGGCCGGGCACTTTGCTGATTGGGTGCGGTCCGCTCACCACAAGAACTTTGATCCTGCCTGTCTTACGCGTCGTGCGACAGGGGATGCCTGACCTGCGTTTCCGAATTCTGGTAAGTGCCTATGCGCGTCCACTCGACTTGTTGCAGGCGGGCGAATTCGACGTGTTCCTCGGCGATCTGACCTACACTCCTGAAGCTGAAGATGTTGAGATCATGGTGATGGAGAAGCAACCCATTCAATTCGTCGCTCATCGAGATCACGAGATTCACCAGCGCGGTCCCCAAACCATGGCGGGCATATTCGATTATCCCTTTGCATCACCGCATCTGCACAAACACTGGAAAGCTGCCTTGACGAAGGCACTTGGTGGCGGTGCCGAGGCGGTCGACAAGGTTAATGCACAGCCGCATATCGAATGCGACGACTACAACCTCCTGACTGGGTTGTTGGCGGAGCCTGACTTCGTGGTGGGAGGGATGCCGGACACGTTCGCGGAACTGATCCGCACAAAGACTGTCAGACCCGTGTCGATGAAACAGAACCTGACATGGAACATTTGCGCAGCGCGCAAGTCGCAGAACACGTCTGCCGCGGTTGAATTGGTTTGGAATGAACTTGCCAAGTATCGGGCGTAATCGGTGGGGGGAGGCACAGTGAGACCTGTAACTGAAGCATTTTCTGGCCCAAACGTAGGTCGTTTTCTTAGGCCCGGTAGATTTGCCGAAGTTCCGCTTAGGTACCGAGAGCAGCTTTTTGAATGCAATTGACCAACGGCAACTAAGTCCCGCTCACCTGCTATCCGACACCGGGTTTTGAACGTCCGGAATGTGCGGTTCGCTACGTGCCGCACATGCGAAAGACCGAAGCTCGGTCGACGGCAGCAATGGGCTCATTCGACCAATTTGGTTTGTCGCAGACAACGTCCGGTCCGAGCCCAACATGATCTATGCTGCACGATGCCCTAATTACAGCTATGCGCAGGAAAGCAGACTTTGCAAACCTCGGCGGACGATCATAGCAAACGTTTGATAAGACCATTTGGAGCAGCCGCTATTAGGAACTGGCTGGACACGCTATTGATCATTACTTGCTGTTCTGCCGATATCTCGCGCCTGTTGCAGGTCGCTTTGATTGCAAAGTCAGGCGATGGTCACTGTCCCGAATTGGTTTTCGCGATACTGCAAAGCAGATCAACATGTCGATCCAGCCAATCCTCGTCCAGTGCCTCGTGACGAATGAGCTTGCGGAAATAAGGTGCAGCGACTGCCAGTTCTATGAATTGGTCAACCGGAACGTCGGCGGTGATCTCACCGCGGTCTATTGCGGCTGAAAATACTGCTTCAACACTTGCGAACCTGTCTTTCATGAATTCAGTGATCACCAACCGCACTTCTGCATCGGTGGACGCAGCAGCGACCACCTGAGGCGCGATTTGGCCCCATGGTGTGTCATTCAAGGCTCCCATCAGTACTCCGAGTAACCAGCGCAGGTCAGATCGCAGCGGGCCATCGGTTTTGGGTGGTATGTTCGGCGGTGTTGCTATGCGCCGGAATGCTGCATCACGCAGACTACGCGCGTCTGGCCAGTGCCTGTAAAGTGTACTGCGCGAAATGCCTGTTGCCTTTGAAACTGCGCCATGAGTTACGTGCAGCACGCCTTCATCCATCAGTATCTTTTGCGCAGCATCAAGCGCGGCCTGCCGTGTGGCGATCAGCCTGGGATCTTCTTTCAATCGCCCCTCCTATAGAACATCTTGTTGCGCAGTAGAGCATCATGTTCTATAAGTATGGCTAGCTAAAAACTAAAGCTCAATACTCAAATCCGCGAACACGTCTTGTCAAAATGGGAGCGTATCAATGTTCAAAGTGGCAGCAACCCCGCTGGCGGTACTCTTATCGATGGGCGCGACAACCGCATTGTCCGAGAGCGGCACTTACGAGCTGGTTCCTGGACACAGTCAGGTATTGTTCAGCTACAACCACATCGGGTTCTCAGAAACATATGGAATGTTCTCGGGCTTTAGCGGTGAGATTGAGTTCGACGAAGATGATCCGTCTGGGTCATCTGTCACAGTGTCTATGCCTGTGAAATCCATGATCACGGGCTGGGATGCCCGTTTGCAACACTTCATGTCTGATGACTTTTTCAGCGCGAGTGACGGTGACGTGGTCACATTCGCCTCAACCAGCATCGAAGTCACCGGGGACAATTCCGCGAATATTTCTGGCGACCTGACCATGAATGGCATCACCAAACCTGTTGTACTGGAAACGACGCTCAACAAGTCAGCGCCATATCCGTTTGGTGCAAAGGAGGGCACCCCGACCTTGGGGCTGGCAGCCACGGCGACCATCGTGCGGTCTGAATTCGGACTTGGGGCGTTTGCGCCAGCAGTGAGCGACGAGATAGAGCTCTTGATCAATATAGAAGCGTTAAAGGCTGAATAATGTGTGCAAGGGCACTGGTACGGCGGTTGGCACACAATCTTTTTGATTGGCGGATGGTCAACACGATGAATGTGCACCTGAGAATATTGGCGGTTGCTGTAACGGCGGTGGCATTGACGTGCCAGTCGGCATCCACACAAGAACGCTCCTTGCCAGAGCGCACTTCGCCCCGTCCCGAGACGACAAGCGGCGTACCACATACCCAGATTGGTGTCGAAATTGATGCCGGTTTGGCCCAGCTATTGCTGGAGCGTGTCGCGCAACTCCCAGGGGTCACACTTGGTCCGACACGAATATCACTACCCGGCGCGATTGGCTTTCAGCTTGATCCCGACATGTTGTTGGCTCAACCGAACTCTATCGTCGGTGGGTTTGAATTTGCGCATATGCACCCAGATGGCAGCCTGCACGCCTCGCTCGACCCAGCAATGGCGCGAAGGGCAATTGAGGCGGGTTGGGCGGTAGCGCACCCGTGGGCCAATCAACGTCCTGGGTGGAGCGGCTTTGTCATGATCTATACTCCGACGACACCAGAAGAACTGGAGGCCGTCATCGATCTGGTGGAAAGTTCGTACACCTTCATCACCGGCAACACCTTGGGTTAAGCCTGTTTTGCCTGAAAGTGTGCGGTGACGCCTGCTTCCTATAAGAGTGCTGTTTCAGCCGCCTTGCTTTTAGCGGTCAAATTCTTTCTTACATTATCGCCGTGGCGAAGCGCTCGATACATACAAGCCATTCGCATCAATGGTAGCTCCCGTCCCGCGCAGTTGAATCCAAGCAAAAGTCAGAAGGCTCCGCGCACTTGAGAAAGAACTGAACCGGATTTCAAAAGGTTGTAGTGGAGATGGGGTGTCAGAGCACCGCTACGTGCTTGCTTCACTCGCCGATCATGAGCTGTGCCGCCACGAGCACTGAACTTTGGAAGCCGGGATTGCCTCTAACCGCAGCACGAACTGCCCTCTTGAATTGGCGGACATGGGACAGTTGCGTAGGAACAAAAAACACAGCAATCGCCTTCTAGTGGCTTCAAGACTGCCTTGCATGATTTGCATTCATAAAACCACTGGCACGTGTCGGTTGGCATTCTTTCGGTTTCAATGTGTCCGCACTCAGGACAAGTCAAAGTGCTATCCAGCACCACAGTTTGTTTTGTCATTGTCTCACATCTGCATGATTAGATAATCGTTGATTTGAGCCTCATTGAACACGATGATCCATGCCAGCGCGGTGATCGCTGAGCTTCCAACAAGCCACCATTTCAGATTTGCCATCGTCCCGTTTCGATGCGCTACGATCCATGAAACCGCGACCAGCGCTGTTGACATGGCGAGAACATAGTAGCTTGCCGCCGCTATTCTTCCGAATACCGCCAACCAACTGCCACCCAAGCCTAACAACATCATGGCCATTGGAAGAACACAGCATGTTGCTACCCCCAAAGCGGAAACCGATCCCAGGTAGCTGAATGTCACATACTTCTTCATCTCTCGCTCCTTGGGTAGGCGATTTGATTGTGTTGAGGCACCGGCATTCAGAACGTATAACTCCTGTAGTAACTACAGGATCAAGAGGGGACACTTCACATGATTGCGATAGGTGAGGCTTCCCGGCAATCCGGGGTCGGAGTAGAAACCATCCGCTATTACGAACGCGAAGGTATCGTACCAAGACCCGCACGAGCTCTGAACAATCGTCGCCTCTATTCCGCAAACGATGTGGGTAGACTTCGGTTTTTGAAGAAATGCCGCGACCTGGGGTTTCCTCTATCTGACGCAAAGGCGCTTTTGGAGCTGTCAGAAGGAAGTGCCGAAGACTGCCGGTCAGTGAAAGAATTGGCCGAGGCACACATTGCCAGCGTTCGAAGCAAGATTGATGTGCTCAGACGCCTGGAGCACGCCTTGAGTGAGCTTACGGCCAATTGTGATAGCGGAAACGTTCAATGCCCGATGCTGCAAAGACTGAGAACGATGGATGATATCTGACTCTGGCCGCTGGGCGGAACCAAAGGGTCTGAGATTTAGCCAGATCGCGTCAGACCAAGGTCTGTGGTGCGGTAACAGATTGTAGTTCATAGTCGATTTCACGATGAGAGCGAGAGTATCCGACCTGACGATTGGCAATTGGTCGTTGTCGCGAGTGTTTCTTGCGGCCAGCATCGTTGTGATGAGCACTGCTACCGCAATTGTCGGGGTCTGGGTGTCAAATCGAATCCAGAACGCAGTCGTCCAAAACTCCGCCAACTCCGCAGCGCTGTATATGGAAAGCGTAGTATCCCCGCTCAGCCAGGAATTGGCACATGGCGACCGCCTCTCAGAACAGGCGAGCCTGGCGCTGGACGAGATTTTCATGACCCAGCCAATGCGCGACCGCATTGTCTCCTACAAATTCTGGAAGCAAGGCAGTGTGATTGCACATGCCTCTGATACAGACATCATCGGAAACCGTTTCAATCCAACGGATGACTTAAGGCGGGCGTGGAGCGGTGATATCTCCGGCTCTTTCGAAGAGCTTGATCATGCCGAGAGCGCCGCCGAGGCGGCATTGGGGATACCACTGCTTGAAGTTTACAGCCCCATCCGCGAACTCTGGTCAGGCGAAATCATTGCAGTTGCGGAGTTCTACGAAAGAGCTGATCAGCTTGAGTTAGACTTAGCCAAGGCCAGGCGAACAAGTTGGTTGGTCGTCGGCTCCGCATTTCTGGCAAGTACGATTGTTCTGTATTCCATTGTTGCAATTGGCGACAAAACTATTCGACGACAGGGGGCTCTTCTTAATCAGCGCCTGACAGAAAGTGAGAGGATGGCTGAGCAGAATGCGCTGCTGCGGTCGCGTGTGGTCGAGGCGTCAGAAAGATATGCCACGCAAACAGATCGGTTCCTCAAGAAACTCGGTGCCGAACTGCATGACGGTCCTGCGCAATACCTGTCGCTCGCCGCCCTTAGACTGGAAGCGGCGTTTTCCGAAGAGTCCAAAAAGCCTAAAGAGGCCGAGGAAATTCAGCAGTCTTTGCAAAAATCTCTGGCTGAAATTCGTGCAATATCGCGAGGGCTGTCCGCTCCGGACATCGACAGCCTGTCACTCGTCGATGTTGTGAAGAGAGCCGTAGAGGATCATGCCGAACACAGCCCGTTGCGACCGGATGTTTCATTCCTGGGTAGCCAGGCCCCAGAGTTGTCATTGTCCGACAAGCTGTGCGTTTTTCGGTTCCTCCAGGAGACGCTTTCCAATGCCGCGAGATATGCTCCAGCTTCCAATTGCACTGTTATCGCTGAGGCGCAGAACGACCGCATAGTTGTCCAGGTCAAAGACGACGGACCTGGTTTTGACAAGTCAGAAGAAACCGCGCTGCGAGACGATGGTGGCCAGGGGCTTATGGGCTTGCGGGATCGGGTCGAGAGTATTGGTGGCAGGTTCGAAGTCGTATCGAGACCGGGCGAAGGCACCACCATTGCTATGACACTCTTTCCCAGAAAGTTAGGCACATCATGACTACATCTGTCGTAATAGCTGATGATCACCCAATATTCAGGGATGGTTTGCAACGCACGTTGGATGAAGCTGATGGTTTCGAAGTTTTGGCCGCTGGGTCCAACGCTGAAGAGGCAGTATCGCTGGTCGGCAAGCATCAGCCGGACATAGCTATTCTTGACCTCTCTATGCCCGGTGGCGGGATAAGCGCGACACGTACAATTGCAGCGATGGCAAATCCGCCCGTCATTGCAATCTTGACGGTCTCAGAGAACAGCAGCGATGTCGCGGACGCCTTGGAGGCGGGCGCGATTGGGTACATTGTGAAGGGAGTAACCGCGAGCGAACTAACCGCTTCCTTACGCAGCATCGCCGCAGGTGAAGGGTTCGTTTCTCCGGGCTTGGCCTCGCGAGTATTGCTGCAAATCAATGCTGACAGCGGCATGTCTATTAACAGCAGCATTCTCGATGATCTTACGCATCGTGAGGAAGAAATACTGAGACGTGTGGCCAAAGGACTAAGTAATCGTGAAATCGCTGACGAGTTAGACCTTCAGGAAAAAACCGTAAAGCACTACATGACGGCAATCCTGTCCAAGCTTCATGCGCGCAATCGGGTAGAGGCCGCGCTTATTGCACATGATGTTTGGAACAAGTGAGATTAACAGCAGTCTCTTTAACGACGATGGCGGCCCCTCTCAAATCAGAAGCCGCCAACGGATTATCGACTGGTGTTGCTGTTCAGTTGGTAACCGACTGTAACCTACGGCGATCAAAGGCCGTTGCGTTTCTCTCGACAACAGTCCGGTTGTACGGGTCTTTCAACTCGTAGCGCCCAAACTCGATCTCCTCTTTCCAACCATTGGCATAGTTCACTTCGATGTTGTTGCCCTGGCGTTCGATTTTCGTGGGCCGACTTCCAGCAGTGCCGCCTTGCCCTGAAGAGCGCACGTTGTCGATTGAGATGCCATTTGCCAAAGAACGAAGCCTTGAGACGTCAGCACCGGTCGCGGGACGCTCCTCAATAGTTCGGTTCTGAGCATTCTTTCTCTCATACCGCCCGTTTTCGATCTCCTCCTTGGTTCCGTCGGCGTAACGCACTTCAATGCCGTTAGCGTTTGTTTCGACCTTTGTTATCCCAGCCGAACCCGACGGCTTGCCCCCTGCTTGAGACCGATCCTTCTTTCCGCTGCCTTTGTTGGAGCGTTTGGAGTCATCATCATCATCTCGGTCGTCGTCGCGATCATCGTCTCTATCGTCATCACGATCATCGTCCCGGTCACCACCACGGCCGCTATTGCCCGACCCCGAGTTGTCGTCGCGGTCATCATCTCTGTCGTCGTCACGATCATCATCCCGATCATCGTCGCGACCATCCCCGTCTTTCCCCTTGCCGCTCTTGGCAAAGGCATATGATGGTTCAAAATGTAGGCGACCATCGGCATCAAACACTGGCACATAAGGCGTCGCCGCAATCAACGAAGCCAACGCCGCTGTACAAAGAAGTTGACCCAGCTTTCTTTGAATTTTCATTTTCGCCTCCAATTTTAAGCATCACGCTTCGTGACGTTGGAGACAGGTTACTTCTGGTTCGGCTTTCCCACATCGGGCTTAGGTCTGACGAATTTCAAGCCGAACGTCTTAGTCAGATCAGACAAACCTATAGAGTTTTTGCTGAGCCATGTGACCAGTTTAGTGGTCGCTAACCCCGTCACCCTTCAACTCGTCATCAGGTTCGAGGTGAATGACAAAGACAGAACCCGGATACAAACGCTCCAATTCTTCCTCGATGTCATTGCATATATCATGCGCTGCACTGACTGGCATTGCGCCGTCCACAACAAGGTGAAACTCCACGAAGATAACATTCGCGGATCTAAGCCCTTTGAGGTCGTGGTACTCTAAGGCTGCGCTGAGATTTGCTTCGATTGCGTTGGAAACAGTCTGCAAGTCATGCTCCGACAGTGTCACATCCATCAGACCATCGACGGAAGCCCGAATAACTTTCCATCCCTCCCACAAGATGTTCAGCGCAACAAGAATTGCCAGGATCGGATCGAGGATCAGCCAGCCGGTGACAAGTACAAGTATCAGACCTGCGATGACACCAACTGAGGTCATGACATCTGTGAAAATGTGCCGGGAGCTTGCCTCCAATGCAGGCGAACCCTCGCGCCCGCCAGTTTTGAGCAATAGGTAAGCCCATGCGCCATTCACACCCGTTGCAATGACATTGACGACGATTCCAAGAAGCGGCGCATCCTCAAGATGCAGGTTCGGGAGCGCCAGTACGGCTTCTCTGATGATCAAGAACACCGCCAGCACAATCAGTACGCCCTCGACGACAGCGGAAAGGTACTCAGCTTTTTTGTGACCAAAGGGGTGGTTTTCGTCAGGAGGCTTGTTTGCAACGCGAACTGCGAAATACGCCAGCAGCGCCGCAACGACGTTCACGGTTGATTCCATTGCGTCTGACAACAACGCCACCGAGCCCGTCAGCCACCAGTTTCAGAGCCAGTACCGCAATGGAAATCGGAATGGACCAAAGAGCAAATTTTTGTGTCATTCGGTCACGAGCCTCAGTCAATCGTTACAAGAGATCCTAGGAACAGATGAGCTATCGTGCTTAACACGTAAGACAGGATTAGGATAAAGATGAACAGGGCCGTAGGGCCGGTCATGCTCGACCGGCTGTCGTGAATGGCGCTGGCACCACAGTGTCATACATCTGTTACTCGGATGGACCCGATTGTTACATACGGCTAGCATCAGTGATCACACAGCACGAAGGGAGACACACATGTCGAAGTTCACCAAACGAAAAACTGCCCACGGGGTTGTTGCACTCCTAATCTGCTGTATCGCGGCGACCGCACAGGCGCAATCGGCAGGCGAGGAGATGTCGTTCTTCATCACAAGTGTGGGCAAGGGCGACGGTGCCAACTTAGGTGGCCTCGAAGGCGCCGATGCTCATTGCAATGCGCTTGCCTCCGCGACCGGTTCTTCCAAGACTTTCGCGGCCTATCTGAGCACCTCAATGTCCATTGATCGCAGTACCGACCCGATGACAATCACCAATGGCGTTTCTGCACGCGACCGGATCGGATCGGGTCCGTGGCATAATGCCGATGGAGAACTCATCGCCAACAGTGTTGAGGACCTGCACAGCGACAGCGTGAATATTAACCTTCAGACCGCGCTCGACGAAAATGGTAACCCTGTCAATGGGCGTGGCAGTCAGCCGAACAAACATGACATTTTGACGGGCTCCGATTCCGCCGGACATTTCTCAACGGCAGGTGGCGATACGACATGCAGCAACTGGACTTCGAATAGTGAAGATGGGTCTGCGATTGTCGGACACCATGACCGTGTAGGTCTCAATGATGCCCGAAATATGTTGTCCTGGAACTCATCGCACGGTTCGCGCGGTTGCGGTGAGGAACATCTGCCGCGTTCCGGCGGGGCAGGTTTGTTTTACTGCTTCGCAACTGACTAATCGGGCAACATTGGTACGCGTGTCGCCCGTATTGAACCTGATATTGCCAAGTTAGTTCTGGGGATTGCGCTGTGGACGCGGGCTTTGGGCGGAATCAGTCTAAATGCCGCTTCCTTGCGGGTTTACTAAATTGCAATGCTTGGCTGAGAAGGACCGCTTGGGGCGGACTGCGGCCCTTTGAAGCAAAAATGCGGATGGCAGCAAAGTCCAAGGTTTGTGGCTGCTGTCAGCGCGAGCTGCAGCGGCGACAAATCTGACAAGGAGGAAAGCGCGGGCGGCTTTTATTGCTATGGGGATTTTGGCCCGGGGCTTGGGTCAGCGATGCGGTGAACAGCGAAGCCTGCCATGCTGATCCGAGCAGGCGCGTTGATCTTTTGGCCACCGTGTAGCGTGTCGACCCATTTCTCTGTGGCAATGAGCCTCGTGCAGCGCTGTTTTTGGCGGACTGGCCGCGTTGACTGGCCCGGCGCGCCCATCTGACGGGGCCGGGTGTGACGGTTGGATCATGCGACGTCCCCCCATGGCGGTACGCGGGATTTTGGAATTTGGCCGCGTAGGAAGGTCTCGATAATGATCATGGCCCCGCCGCATTTCGGGCAAGGCGGAAGAGCGGCCCGGTCATCGGGGTCGTCGCTCGTCCCTTCATCCGGTGCCTGGTCGGGTGCTGGCTCCGTATCCAACAAGCGCCGGATCATCGCGATCCTGTCACGACGGATGCCGTTGGCGAGGAAGCCCGCGTGGCGGATGCGGTGGAAGCCGGTGGGCAGGACGTGGATCAGGAAGCGGCGGATGAACTCACCCGTAGGCAGCCGCATGACCTTCATCCGGTCGCCGCGCTTGATGCGGTAGTCCTTCCACCGGAAGGCCACGGTGTCGGTATCCGCGCTAATCAGGCGATGATTGGAGATTGCGACCCGGTGTGTGTATCGGCTGAGATAGGGCAGCACGGCCTCCGGCCCGCCGAAGGGTGGCTTGGCGTAGACGACCCAGTCGGAATTGCGCAGCGGCGCGAGATAGGCCTGGAAGGTATCCGGGTCGGCCAACTCTGATAGATCGCCGAAGAAGCGCAGCTTCCCCGCTTGGTGCAACCTGGCCAACCCTTCGAGGAACAGACGCCGGAACAGCCGTGACAGTACCTTTACCGGCAGGAAAAACCCTGGGCGGCAGGCGACCCATTGAGCGCCATCCGGTGACAGTCCGCCGCCAGGTACGATGACATGCACATGCGGATGGTGCGTCATCGCCGAACCCCATGTGTGCAGCACGCTCGTCATGCCGATCCGGGCGCCGAGTTGTTTCGGATCGGCTGCGATGGTCAGGAGCGTCTGCGCCGAGGCCTTGAACAGCAGACCATAGACCGCCGCCTTGTTCTGGTACGCAACGACCGCGACCTCCGCAGGCAGCGTGAACACCACATGGAAGTACTCGACCGGCAGCAGGTCCTCCATGCGCGCCTGCATCCAGTCCTGTGCCGCGCTGCCTTGGCACTTCGGGCAATGCCGGTTGCGACAGGAGTTGTAGGCGATGTGCTGATGATCGCACTTGGTACAGGCGGCGACATGGCCACCGAGCGCAGCGGTTCGGCAGGTCTCGATCGCGGACATCACCTTCAACTGCGGCAGGTTCAGGTGGCCCACATGCGCTTTGCGATAGGCAGGGCCATGGGCGCGGAAGATATCCGCAACCTCCAGTCTGGGGCGGGACATTGGAGCCGGGGATTATCCGGTGCCAGCCTTCTGTCGCACCAGCAGATCAAGCGGGCTGGTGACATCCCGGATCGTCTTGGTCGCCACCTTGGTGTAGATCGTCGTGGTCTCCAGCTTGGCATGCCCGAGCAGCACCTGGATCACCCGGATATCCGTCCCACCCTCCAGCAGATGTGTGGCAAAGCTGTGCCGTAACGTATGGTGCGAGACCTTCTTCCTGATCTCAGCGAAGTCACAGGCCACCCCGAAAGCGCGGTTGAACTGCCGCGTCGAAATCGGATCAACCCGGTTGCGCCCGGGAAAGAGCCAACCTGCCGGCCGCGCCTCGCGATAATAATCGCGCAGGAGGTCCAGCAGGCTCGGCGACAGCATCACATGGCGATCCTTGCGCCCCTTTCCCTGATCAACGCGGATGAGCATCCGGTCGCTGTCGATGTCGCCCACCTTGAGATGCGTGACCTCGCTGGCCCTGAGCCCGCCGCCATAGGCGACACTGAAGGCAGCCCTGTATCTCAGCCCGGGCCCGGGTGCAGCCTCCAGAATGCGCGTCACTTCTTCGGCGCTGAGCACAATGGGGATCTTCTTCGCCGCCCGCTGATACCGCATGTGCCGCTTCATCTCAGGCCGCGGGCATGTGGTTGCGCAAAAGAAGCTCAGTACGGTCAGCCGATTATTGAAGGTCGGCGCGCTCACGCCGCGCTCCTTCATGTCGAGTTGAAACGCCCGCAACTCCTCCGGTGTCGCGCTGTCGGGCGAATGACCCAGATACCGCGTGAACTCCCGCATCGCCCGCAGGTACATCGTTTGTGTCTTCGGCTGCAGTCCCTTGATCTGCATGTCTTCGAGAAAACGCTGGCGCAGCGCCGGTACATATTGGTCCGCCATCGGAACCTCCTGTCATCAGTTTGAGAAGGTCCCAATCGTCAGACAGGCTCGTCAGTTCGCAAAATCCACGCCGACCACATCAGCATGCACCACCCGGCGCAAGCGCCAATACCGCGAAAGCGGTTTCGTCCTTGTCCCGCAGAGCAGACACCGCACGCACCGGATGCCTCTGATGGCCAACTGAAACCCTCAGATGACCGGTTCGAGCCCAAAGTACAAAAATGCTGCGGGTGCAACCAATGTCCGCTATCGAAACTCAAACCGCTCGAAGAACGCCAGACAGACCTTCATCACACCGTAGTTGAGCGCGCTGCGACGTAGGTGGACACCAGCCTGTCTCCTCGGCAGGCCTTGCTCGGTAGGCCGTATGACCAAACCCTCTTTCGCGACACGAGAAGCCAGTTGCAGCGGAGCCGACATGATGAACGGCCCTTCACGGACAAGTTGCAAGCCGGTCGTGAACGAGGTCGTCCGAATGTCGATGACATCCTGGGTGGCAGGTGTGGGTTTAAGCAATGTGCGAAACCTGCTTTCGGTCTCGGGATCGTTGCCGAATATGACCCATTGCTGTCCTGCAAGCTCGCGGATATCGATGGCGGCCTGGCCTGCTGCCGGATGGTCCGGCCGCATAACGACACCGTGCTCCACCTCGGTCACCGTAGTGGATGAGAGTTCGGTCTCCAGGCCAACGCCGTCAAGGACACCGAGATACAGGTCGATCTCGCCGCTCAGCAATGCTTCGCGCGCATGCTGAGTCATATCGGTTTTTAGATCGAGCCGAAGGTCGGGAAAACGGGTTTTGAGTTCGGTAAAAAGACTCGCGACACAGCTGAGGTGAAAGAGCGGACCCGCTCCAACGCGCAAGACGGAAAGTCCTGGCGATGCGATGGCACCGATCTTCTCGCGTGACAGACGGTATTCTAGTGCGATCCTTTCGGCATTTTCCAGAAGCATCCTGCCCGCTTCGGTAAGACGCATCCCCCGCCGATCCCTTTCGAAGAGCGGTGTGCCGTAGCTTGCTTCAAGGTTTGCGATCCGCTTGGTAACGGACGGTTGGGTAACGCCGAGCTCATCCGAAGCTTCCGTAAGCGATCCGTGCGCGGCGACGGCGAGAAAGGCGGCGAGGTTTCTTTCCAAGATATTCACTTTTTGAATGAATGTAGTCGATACTTCGATTTTACAGAATTTCTTTAATACCGCAATGTATGTGTCAGCCGTGGGAATTGCTTTGGGAGGGGCGATGCGGACCGTTTTTGTTCTATTCGACTCGCTCAACCGCCTGGCACTTGGTGCCTATGGCGGAACGGCCATCGCAACGCCGAACTTCGACCGTTTCGCACGGCGAGCTGTGACCTTCGACAAATACTATGTAGGTAGCCTTCCCTGCATGCCTGCGCGGCGTGACATGCATACGGGACGGCTGAACTTCATGCATCGACATTGGGGGCCGCTGGAGCCATTCGATGACTCTTATGCCCGCATTCTCAGCCAGAACGGCACCTACACGCATCTGATCTCGGACCATTTGCACTATTTCGAGGATGGCGGTTGGGGCTATGCGAATGCCTTCGATAGCTGGGATTACATACGGGGCCAGGAATACGATCCGCTGAAGGTTCTCGTGGCACCGCCGGTCGACCGACTAAGGGAGGCATTTGACGCGCGGCACTATCCGTTGGACGGACTGCCAAACGGCACGGCAACACGCGGAAACTCCTCAAAAGTCGCTTGGAAGAAATCCCGCGCAGCAATCAACGCCCAGTTCCTCGAAACCGAAGCTGATTTCCCAACTGCAAAGTGTTTCTCTGCCGCCTTCGAGTTCCTTGATCTCAACCGCGAGTCTGACGACTGGTTTTTGCAACTTGAGTGCTTTGACCCACATGAGCCCTTCGTTGCGCCGGAGCGGTTCAAGGAGGCCTATCGAAGCGGATACAAGGGCAAGATCCTTGATTGGCCAATTTACGAGAAGGCAACGAACTCCGCTGAAGAGATCGCCGAAATCCGAGGTAACTACGCTGCCCTTGTAGCCATGTGCGACGAGTATTTCGGCAAGTTACTGGATTACTTCGATGAACACGCGCTCTGGAACGATACCTGTCTGATCTTGACGACAGATCACGGGTTTCTACTGTCCGAACACGACTGGTGGGGCAAGAACCGAATGCCCTACTACGAGGAAATCTCGCACATTCCCCTGATGATCGCGCATCCGGATGGCGAAAGAGGGACCCGGCGGGCCGCTTTATGCCAGACACCCGACTTGATGCCGACGATGCTCGACATTCATGGTTGCAAGGCTCCTCCTGGTGTCACCGGAACGTCGCTGGTCCCCTCCCTGACCAGTGATGTTCCGGGGCACGCCTCCGTCGCACTTGGCATGTTTGGCGGGCCGGTCTGTGTAACAGACGGGCGCTATAGCTATTTCCGATATCCCGAGGAAGAGGAAGGCTCCGAACTCAGTATATACACGCTGATGCCGACCCACATGACAGGTCCCTTCGACGTTGGCGAATTGCGGTCGGCGGAGCTGGCAGGGCCGTTCGACTTCACTAAGGGCGTCCCGCTTATGAAGCTCACGCTCGACTCGAAGAACAGCCAAGTCGGGCAAGACGGTCAAACGCTCGAAGAGTGCGAAACTGCGCTTTACGATCTCGATGCCGACCCGGGTCAGACGCAGCCTGTTCGCGACTCTGCCATCGTCGCCCGGCTTTCGGCGCACATTTCCGCACATTTTCAGAGGCACGACGCACCGCTCGAAATTTATGATCGGTTTGGGCTGTCCGATCCGAATTCCAAGAAACGCCCCATCAAGGACGTTGACAAACACACTGACAGGAGGAGACCCAAGTCATGAAAACACCATTCAAAACACTGACCGCCGCAGCTGTAGCTGGGCTGACCGCGACCGCAGCCATAGCCGAATTCCCGGAACGTACAATCGAGGTCATTCACCCCTGGGGACCCGGCACAGGGTCTTCGGTGAGCCAGGTCATCGCCAAGGCAATGGGTGAAGAGCTTGGTGTTGACATGACCGTTTTGTCGGTGACGGGCGGGCCGGGAACCAAGGCACAGACGACCGCCATGAGCAAACCAGCGGATGGGTACACCATCATGGACTCCTACGTGGCTCCGCTGGTTCTCGCACCGATCCTGGGTAAAGCCGAATGGGACTACACAGAATTCACGCCACTGCAATCGGCTCATTCGAACGCCTTCGCAATTGGCGGGCGCACCGAGGAGAGCCGCTGGGACGACTTTGCCGGGCTTATGGAATACTGCGCGGCCAATCGTGGAGAGCTTCGCTATTCCTCTGGTTCGCGAAACAACCTGCCGCACATGGTGATCTCGAAGGTGCTTCAGGCGCATGACTGTGTTGCCCAGAACGTGCCCTACACGCAGGACGGTAACGCCGCAAAAGACTTGAAATCTGGCGTTCTGGATTTCTCTTTTGTAAATGTCGGCAATTACAAGTCTGATCCATCCGCGTTCAACATCATGCTGGTTCTGTCCGAACTGGAAGACTCTAAAGCGGCATTCGACGGCGCGCCCGGACTGGATGACATTGAGTTTGACACAGGTCTATCCAAACTGGGCCCGATGGGCTGGACATGGTGGATTGTTCACCCGGAAACACCAGCGGACGTCGTGGACAAGCTTCGCGAAGCAATGGCCGCGGCAATGGCTCGAGATGATGTCAAAGCAGCAATCCGGCAAGTTGGCTTCGTGCCTTTGCCCTATGACTACACCATGTACGACGAGGTTGTCGGTGGCGTGAAAGACCAACTCGGGGCCATGGGCAGCGCGCTGGAATGGGAAGAAGAAGAGCTCAAAAAGCTGCAATAAGATGAAGCTGTCGGCCAAGCTTGCAGAATGGACGGGGCTCGCGTTTTTCGCGGGCCTCGGCGCGCTGGTCTTCCAACAGATAGCGACGTCCATGTCCGAGCAAGGGATTGCATCTGGCGGCCCATATGACAACGCAGCCAGCTATCCGCGCAGCATCGCGATACTTATGTTGGGGCTTCTTGCCGTCCAATTGGTCCGCAATTTCACCTCAAGCAATGCAGAACAATCAGAAACTACTTCTCCTTCGGCCTTGCGGCGGTCGGTCGGTTTGCTTGTCATCTTTACAATCTACCTGATTTGCCTCGGTTGGCTGGGATACCATCTGTCAACTGCGCCCATGGTGGCGGCAGTCATGATGCTCTGTGGAGCCCGCAACGCTGGCGTTATTGTGGGATTTGCGCTTTCATTGGCCTTCGTTCTGGCTTTTGTCTTTGAAAAGGTCCTGAACGTCGTGCTGCCGGGCGGCATCTTCGGTCTGAATATCCCCTGGTGAGCTTTGATGTTTGAATCCCTTCTCGGCGGCTTTGAGCTGTTTTTCTCGCCCCTCGCTATTGCTTTGACCTTCGCGGGCATCCTGATCGGTTTGCTTGTCGGTGCCTTACCGGGGCTTGGACCCTTGATGGGTATCATTCTGCTTTTGCCGGTGGCCATAGGCCTGCCGCCCCTAGCAGGGATGGGTTTCCTCATTTCCATTTTCGTCGGAGGCTCCTGCGGAGGCGCTGTGTCAGCAATTTTGCTTCGAATACCTGGCACACCCATCGCAGCAGCTACGTTGCTGGACGGTTTCCCAATGGCCCAGAAAGGACAGGCCTCCAAAGCTATTGGCCTTGCGCTTGCGGCATCCTCATTGGGTGGGCTTGTCGGCGGCGTTGTTTTGATCACCGCTTCGCCCGTACTCGCGTCCTTTGCCAGTAATTTTGCCCCACCCGAATATACGATGCTGGCCGTCACCGGGCTATTGACCATTTCGCTGATTTCCGAGGGCACTTTGGTAAAGGGCCTGATGGCCTGTTGCTTTGGTCTGCTATTGTCGACCATCGGATCCGACGCATTCTCAACGGGGTATCGGTTCACCTTCGGGTCGCACCACATGCTTGATGGGTTCCACATAGTTGCCGTAGTCGTCGGGCTCTTTGCGATCTCCGAGATGGTCTTTCAAGTCGCAAGGGGCGACCTGTTGGGTCGACCCACGATCGAGATCGCCAAGCCCAGTTTCAGATCTGTGTTTCTGGTGATGAGGCACTGGAAGAATATGCTGCGGTCATCTTTCGTCGGTGTATTCTTCGGCTCTCTTCCTGGTGCGGGCGGCGACATCAGTTCGTTCAGTTCTTATGCTATTGCCAAGTCATTCGCCAAACCGGATGAGAAATATGGCGAAGGCGCCGAAGGCGGCGTCATTGCGACCGAGGCAGCCAACAATGCAACCGTGGGCGGCACGCTGGTTCCCACGCTGGCCCTTGGCATCCCCGGGGACGCTTCGTCGGCAATACTGTTGGGTGCGCTTTTGATCCTTGGCTTCGTCCCGGGCCCCGAAATGTTCACGATGAATCCAGAGTTCGTGGGGGGCCTGTTTCTCGTCTATATGGCGTCGAATGTCATGTTGCTGTTTGCAGGCATTCTCGCGGCTCCATTTTTTATTCGAGTTTTGTTGATCCCGAAACTCTACCTGATTCCGGCAATTCTCATCTTGTGTTGTATCGGAACGTATGCCCTGCAGGGTTCGGTGTTTGACCTGTGGGTCATGCTGGGCTTTGGGCTGGTCGGCATTCTGTTTCGTTTGGCGAAATACCCGCTTGCTCCCATCGTGTTGGGTTTGATCCTAGGTCCAATTCTTGAGGCAAATCTACGCCGCTCGTTGCTGATATCCCGAGATGGCTACTGGATATTCCTTGACCGTCCGGTCGCAGCCGCGTTGATCGTCATCGATTTGGCCATCCTACTCGGATTTGCATTCATCGCTTTTCGACGTTGGCGCGCAACAAAGCGATCGTTCGGCTTAGAAACGCAACCAGATGACTAGATCACTGCGTCTATGATCACTCGAATGTTGGTGTAGGTTGTTGCGAGACAGCTAAGCAGAAGCGGCCGTTGGCACAAGCGCAGAGAATTAGCGCTATAAACGAGGTTTTGCGTGACCATTCTGAGTTGGAAAATTGCCAGCGTATTACTTTATTTGAGAGCCTTCATTGCGCACGGTTGCATCTTTGGGATGAAAAAAGTCAGCGTCTGCTGACATTTTCCGAGGCTTTGTCAAACGCCAATTCCAATGGGCATTTAGTGTAGCCTGGCGCGTACCAGATAGGCATCGACCGTATCACCGCCCAGGGCGCGAATAGCCTCTAATCGATGAAGGCCTGCAATCAGTACGAACCTCTCGTTGTCCGTGCGTATCTGGATCGGGGTCTTCTGGCCGTTCTTCAGGATATCTTCGGCCAGCGTCAGAACTTTTTGTTGATCAAGTGTTTTCGCCCGTTTCACAGGCACATAGATCAGGTCGAGCGGATATGGTCTTTTCCCCAACATAACTACGTGCGCAACCTTTCGTGCATTTGTTCAGGTTCGGAGTTTGCTTCAAAAGCAGGCGCCGGAACGTACGTCATAGAACTGAACGAACAGCCTCGCGCAGTTCTTGATGGATGATCCAAGTCGCTGGTTCATTGTCA
>NZ_JBQFMP010000027.1:0-23786 GCF_056531905.1 Ruegeria sp. K11 | reverse complement strand
GATCGTCACGGTTAGCTCCTGTCATATTCCAGCCCGCGTTAACAGAACTGCGTTCGATCTGACAGGTGGGGACGGAGTTTGCGACAGAACCGGAAGCGTCGCAAGAATTCTGAAATATATCCAATCTTGGGCCGACCATTCAGAAAACCATGCTGTGTGACGCATAGTTATTTGTTGTGTGTTGCGTTCGGCACTGAAGACGAGCCGCGGGTTTTTAGTTCGGGCTTAATTTTTTGTTGAACAATTGGGTTGAGCGGGTTTTTTAGCCGATCCAGAAGGGCGATGCTGGCCAGGCGACCCAGGTTGCTTTTTGGAACATCCACGGTTGTTAGGCCGGGATTCCACAAAGCTGATTCCGGAACGTCGTCACAGCCTGTGACCGATACGTCCCGGCCGGGGCGTAAGCCGGCTTCTTGTAACGCAAGGAATGCTCCGAAGGCCAACGTATCATTATGGCAGGTCACGGCTGTAACTTCCTTGCGTGACTTCAAAAGCTCGCTCATTGCGTGGTACCCGGCTTCGCGTTGTCCAATGCATTCGATGACATATTCCCTCGGTCGAGGCAGATCACGTTCGCTGAGCGCATCCAAATAAGCCCTCACACGGTCTCTTGACGGCGACACACCGGGATTTGATCCGATATGCGCGATGTTGCGATGACCTAAGCCGATGAGGTGATCCATGATGCTGCGCATGCCTGCATAGTTGTCTCCACCGATGAAATCGACGTCGAGTCCATCAAGATCACGGGACAACATGATGACCGCAGTGGACCAAGACTGCACTGCTTTCACCATGCTGGCATCCGCGCCGGAGGCAGGACAAATCATAATGCCATCTACCGAGTATTCCCGGATGCGTTCGAGAAAAGCCTCCTGCGTTCTGGGGTTTTCATACGAGTTGGAGATGATCGTCATGTAGCCCTGACGCTCCAGCTCGGTCTGCGCCCCAGCGACAACTCCTGCAAAATAGGGGCTCTCCAAATCGTTGATCGCAATAGCGATCAATCCGGATTTCTGAGAGCGCAGAGACGCCGCGCGCCGATTGTAGACATAGCCCACTTGGCGCGCGGCTTCTTTGACGCGTTGTTTCGTATGTTCGGGAATAGAGTCCTTGTCGTTCAAAACCAACGATACTGTCGACTTTGACACACCTGCCGCGCGCGCGACGTCTGAAAGAGTAACTATGCTCGGCTCCCACTTACTCTGCTGCAGCCCGCCACTCTCGATGCGCTGTCGCATTGTCAAGCGGCGTTTTGACAATGTGGTTAGTGTAGTTTGAAAGTGTTTTGAGGCCAACGCCTAGCACAACTTCCAACACCGTCTCTTTTGTGTAACCAGCAGAGATCAATGCGGCGACATCCGCGTCCGACGGCCAGCCACGCGTGTTAACGACAACTTCCGTAAAGGCGCGGAGAGCCTCCAGTTTGGCATCCTCCAGGCTTGCGCCATCTCGGAGCGCTTCGACAATCGGCAAGTCGACGCCTTGGCTTTCCGCCTCGACAGAATGGCCTGTCATACAGTATTCGCAGCCGTTCAAGCGGCTGACCGTCATCAGCACTATTTGCCTTTCGGTATCGGAAAGCTTGGTGTTCTGAAAGAAAAGCGCTGAAAGACGCACATAGCCTTCCAGCAAAGGCGGCGCTTCGGCCATCAGCGCAAAGAGGTTTGGCACCATGCCGAATTTTTTTTGTGTGGCCTCCATCCATGGTTTGGCATCTTCGGGCGCGGTGTCATGGGTATGAATTTTAAAGTCCATTCTGATTTTCCTTTATTAAGCAGAGATACGGTTGCCACGCACAAGATCGGCGGCGCATTCCGCGATCATGACGGTAGGAGCGTTTGTGTTAGAGCCGACGATGCTGGGCATGATCGAACTGTCGCAGACCCGAAGCCCATCAAGACCGCGAAGCCGTAACTGAGGATCGACCACTGCCATGTCGTCGCTGCCCATGCGACAGGTGCCAACCGGGTGGTATCCGGTGCGCCCGTTCTGGCGCACATAGGTTTCGAGATCGGATTTACTGGTCGCACCGGGGCCGGGTGCTACTTCCATGTCCATTACATCGGCAAAGGCCGATTGGCGCATGATGTCCCGGCTGACTTCGACAGCTTCGATCGAGCCCGCGATGTCTTCAGGTTCGGCAAGATAGTTTGGATCAAGCAAAGGTTTGTCTCCTGGCTCGGACGACCGCAACCGCAGCGTTCCCCGGCTTTTGGGTCTGGTGAAATAGGCGTTGAGCGTCGCACCCACGCCAGTTGATAAGCTTTCCACGCCAGCCTCTGCGCCGACCCCAGGTAAAAAATGGAACTGTAGATCGGGAACGCCGGCTGCGTTTGAGGAATGCCAGAAGGCACCTCCTTCGGCCACGTTCGAGCTTGCGGGCCCACTGCCGAACATTGCCCATTGCAGACCGGCCCAAGCCATCCAGATCGGGTTGTCATAGCGGTTCAGCGTCTTTGTGTTCTTCAGCTTGCAGATGATGTCGATCACGAAGTGGTCTTGCAGGGCTTCACCGACGCCCGGCAAATCATGGATGACATCAACTCCGACGCTTTGGAGGTGGTCTGCCGGACCGATACCGGACAGCATCAGCAGTTTCGCAGATCCCAGCCCGCCCGAGCAGAGAAGAATTTCGCCACTCGCCTGGTAATCTCCGTCCTCAAGTCGAATTCCCGTGACCCGGCCATTCTCGACTAGAAGTTTCTGGACCTGCGTCTTGGTCTTGAGTGTCAAGTTTGGCCGATTCAGGACGGGTTTGAGGTACCCTTGCGCAGTTGAGCAGCGTCGACCGTCGCGACTGGTCGTTTGATAGATACTGGCCCCGGCTTGATCGGCGCGGTTGAAGTCGGGATTGTACGGCATGCCAAGTTCTTGGCAGGCCTGAACAAATCGGCGCGACAAGGGGTGCGGACTGGGTAAGTTGGAAACCGAAAGTGGCCCGTCCCGACCATGCCACTCTCCGCTGAGGATGCTGTTGCCCTCGGCCCGCAGGAAGTACTTTTGAATTTCGGCGAAGGACCAGCCGGGGCAGCCTTCTTCGTTCGCCCAACGGTCGTAATCAACCGGGTGTCCGCGCGTGAAGACCTGAGCATTGATCGAGCTGCCGCCACCGAGAACCTTACCCTGCGCCATCGGAATAACGCGATCATTCGCGTGCTTTTGGGGGACGGTTTCCAGCCCCCAGGTCAGCGGTCCGGTTGTCATCTTCGCGAAACCGGCGGGAATGTGGATGTAGATGTTCTTGTCCCGATCACCGGCCTCGACAAGCAGGACCTCGGCGTCCGGGTCTTCGCTCAGCCTTGTAGCCATGACGCATCCTGCGGATCCGCCGCCGACAACAATATAGTCAAATGTCGTCTTCATTGCCCTCTCCCCTGGCGGATGTGAAAATCGGTGTGCGCTTTTCCATCAATGCACGCACGCCTTCCTGACCGTCAGCACTGTATTTGCTGGCAGTTCCCGCTATTTCGTGAATAGCGTGGGCGGCGGCGGGGCCGCCGGTGAGCGCACGGAACATCTGCTTTGCTGTGGCTAAGGCATCCCCGGATTGTTTAGCTATTCTTGCTTTCAACGAAGCCATCACCGCTTCGACGTCGGTCGCAATTTCGCTCACCAGACCCCATTCCAAAGCGGTTCCGGCATCCAGCTTTCGCCCAGCCAAAACCATGTCTTTGGCGCGACCGGTGCCGACCAATGCCGATAGCCGTTCGATGCCTCGCATACCCGGGACGGCCCCGATGCTCAGCTCAGGAACCGAGAATTGCGCATCCGGATGCGCCACGCGCAAATCGGTTGCCAATGCAAGTTCAAGCCCGCCTCCGATGGCGGCGCCGTTCACCCAGGACACTGTGAAAGCGTCCAGCAGCTCGATGCGATCAATTATCCGATTTGTGGTTCTGATATATTGACGTCCCATATCCCGAGCATGAAGCTTGCCCCAGTCATTGAAAGCGCCCCCGGCGCAAAAGAAGCGATCTCCGCTACCACAGAGAACCACCATTCTTATTGAACTGTCGGTTTCGATTTCAGCCAGTTTGACCTCAAGCTCTTGCAGCAGGTCAACGGTAAGCGCATTGGCCTTGGCAGGCAGATTCAGTGTGAGACGCCCAACACCGTCGGCCACATCCAATGTGACAAGATCGTCCATCACGTGAAAACCTCTGACGGCATCAGCGCGACGTCTTCGATAATCGGCATGAAGCCCATATGGGCCAACACATCCTTTTCCAGATCGATGCCCGGCGCGATTTCCCGCAAAGCGACGCCTTCTGGCGTCAGCTGAAACACGGCCCGTTCAGTAACGTAGAGCACTTCGGCACCGCGCTTGACCGCTTCGCTCCCCGAGAAGGTGATGGCCCGCACTGCGTTGACGGCCTTTCTGACGCTGCCCTCCGCCTCGATATCAAGACCGCAGGAGGCAACCTTGATCCGTGCCCCCTTGGCCGTAAACGTTCCACAGAACAACAGCTTGGGCGTATTCTGCGAGATGTCGATGAAGCCACCGGGACCAACTGGGCTGGTACCGATATGGCTGACATTTACGTTTCCCTCTGCGTCCATTTCCGCCATGCCCAGGAAGGTGACATCAAGACCTCCGCCAGAATAGAAGTCGAACTGCGATGTTGCCGGTATGATCGCTGTCGGGCCTGAGGCGATACCAAACAAGGCCCCAGTTTCCATCACCCCGTTGTAGATGCCCTGCTCAGCACAAAGGCTCACCTTGCGGGGGTCGATTTTGGCGAACTGGGTGACTTCTGCAGACACACCAAAACCCAGATTCACGACGCCTTCTGATGGCATCTCCATGGCCGCGCGTTTGGCGATGATGCGTTTGACGCCTGTTGGCGGGGATTCCTCGGTCGGTATCGGTTTGGCGTCACCCGAGAAGTCGGGGCGATACCCGCCCCTGTAAGTCTGCTCCTGGTCCGGTACGATGGCGACGCCAGCAAGCATTGCCGAAGGCAAGGAGACCTCGCGTGCAGGCAGTGCCGGCACGGCCTTTTGCACCTGCGCAAACACTTTGCCGCCGTTGTTGTGCGCGGCTAAAGCCATTGCAAAAACATCAAGGTCCGCCGGTTCGTGGCGCGTCGAGAGATTGCCAATGTCGTCGACAGATGAGCCGCGCACGAGCGCAAAATCGATCTTGGCCGGTTTATACCGAAGATAGATTTCGCCATCGAGTGTGAGGCGTTCCACAAGACTTTCTTTGCTCAAAGCGTTAAGCGCACCACCATTGCCGGTTTTTGGATCGACAAAGGTGCCAAGCCCGGTTTTCGTGATCAATCCCGGTCGCCCAGCCCCGCTTTCGCGCAACAGCATTCCCATAACGCCGGTGGGCAGAGTATAGGCTTCGATCTGCTCGGTTTCGGCCAACTTCTGCATCTTTGGTGACCAGCTCCAGTGCCCCCCAATCACGCGCCGCACCAAACCGGGGTGTGCAAAACGGTTGACGCCGCGCGCGTCGCCGTCGCCAAGCCCGAAGGAGTGATAAAGCGTCAGGTTCCTTGGACGCCCTGTTTCAAGAAAGCGCCGTTCTATTGCCGCAAGCAGTTGATCTGGCTCCATCAATCCGCCGCCCGAGCCTGTAACTGCAACGGTCGCATCGTCGGGAATAATCTCGGCGATCTGCTCAGGCGAAAAACGTTCGACCATTTCGTTCCCTTCCGTGCGACTCAGGAGATAACAAATTACTAGATCGTTTTAGTAAATCGATCTAGTAATAGTTAACGAGTCGCTTACAGAGTTTGAACCCGCAGCACGCGGGGAGGTCAGAATTTCGGCAATTTGCCAATCAAAGTGGGAGGGAAGTGAAATGAACCGATTGATCCAAACAGTCTCGGCGCTGGCGTTCAGCACGTTTGCCATGGCCGGGGTCGCGGGGGCGGAAGGCAAGCTGGACATTCTGCACTGGTGGACATCCGGGGGTGAGCTTGAAGGCATCAAGCTGCTTCGCGAAAACGTTGAGTCCCAGGGCATCGAGTGGGTCGATGCAGCCTCTGCCGGCGGTGCGGGGTCCAACGCGCGCACTGTATTCCGGTCGCGTATTTCGGCGGGTGACCCACCGAGTGTCATGCAGGCGCTTGGCACGGAAGTGAACGAGTGGGCCGAGCAGGGCGTGTTGGGAGATCTGTCGAGTGTCGCCGCCGATGAAGGTTGGCTTGAGGTCATTCCCGGGCCTTTGCAGGAATTCGTCAATATCGACGGACGCGTGGTCTCGGTGCCTGCCGTGTGGTCGCAGATCAACTGGGTTTACGGCAACAAAGCGCTGTTCGATGAGCACGGCGTTGCGCCACCGCAAAGCTGGGCCGATCTGGAAGCAGCGGCAGAAAAATTCAAAGCCGCCGGCGTTCTACCAATCGCTCATGGCGGTCAACCCTGGCAGGATACGGCCGTTCTGGACGGTGTCCTGGTGTCAATGGACGATCCGGAGTTTTACCGTCTTGTGGCTGTCGAACAGGATCAAGAAGCGCTCCGCTCGGACAAGATGAAAGAGGTGCTGCGCCGGATGCGCTGGTTCTCAGAACAGCTCGACGATGCCAGCCCGGGCCGGGAGTGGACGGACGCACAAGCGATGGTCAAGAACGGTGAGGCTGCAATGGTCTTCATGGGCGATTGGGGCAAGTCCTGGCAAATGACCTCGGGCGGTGTGCCGGGCGAAGACTTCATCTGCTTCCCAACCCCAGGTTCTAACGACATGTTCGTTTTCCTTGCTGACTTCTTCTTCTTCCCGAAAGTTGAAGACGCAGCACAAGAGACCGCGCAGGTTGCCTTTGCCAAAGCGGTTATGGACCCGACTTTCCAGGCCGAATTCAACCTTTTGAAAGGCGGCCTGCCTGTTCGGACCGACGTACCGGGCGACCGGTTTGACATGTGCACACAAGACTCGGTCGAACGTCTGGATCGGGCGGTCGCGCGTGACGCGCTCGTACCATCCCTTGGATTTGCACATGCGGTGCGGTCGGATGTCCAAGGTGTCTTCCGCGATGTTATCGCCGAATACATGAACAATCCGTCTATGACGCCAGACGAGGCGATCGAGCTTCTGATCGACGATCTGAACCTGCTGTAAATCAGAGATCAGGAAAACACGGAAATGAGCGCCAGAAAATCCTTTCGGCAGTGGGCGGGCGAGCATACCTCCCAACTCGTCCTTGCCCCAACCGGGCTTCTGGCGCTTGTTTTCATATATGGGTTTATCGTTTTGACGATTTACCTGTCGATGAGTGAAAGCCGTATCCTGCCCGACTATACCTTTGTGGGCTTTGAACAATGGGCGCGGCTTTGGGGGTCGCGACGCTGGTGGACAGCGTTGACCAACCTTTGGGTTTTCGGTTCGCTATTCATCGGGTTTGCCATTGTCATCGGTTTGGCGCTGGCCATCTTCCTCGATCAGCAAATCCGGGCCGAAGGAGTGATCCGCACCATTTACCTGTATCCCATGGCGCTGAGTTTCATTGTGACAGGAACCGCGTGGAAATGGATCTTGAACCCCGATCTGGGGATCGAGAAGACCTTCAAAAGCCTCGGCTGGGAAAGTTTCGAGTTCAACTGGCTCGTCCAAAGCGAATTCGCGATTTACACGGTCGTCCTTGCGGCTGTCTGGCAGTCTTCCGGGTTTGTCATGGCGATCTTTCTGGCCGCTTTGCGCGGCATTGACGCCTCGATCACCCAGTCGGCCATGGTAGATGGCGCCTCGGCGTTTCGCATCTATCGCCGGATCATCATTCCACAGCTAAGACCCGCCATTTTCACCGCTGTCATCCTGCTGTTGCATATGGCAATCAAGAGCTTCGATCTTGTGATCGCCCTCACCAACGGTGGCCCCGGCAGTTCGACCGATCTTCCTGCAACGTTCATGTACGCCTTCGCGTTCGAGCGTTCGCGACTGGCCATCGGCGCAGCTTCGGCCACGATGATGCTGTTCACGGTGGTGGCAATCATTGTGCCCTACCTCTATGTCGAGCTTCGCGCACAGCAACGGGATGGGCGCGGCTGATGGTCGGTGATGCGGTTCGAGGTCAAAGGACGGCCATAGACCGACTGCTTCGGTGGTCGATTTACGCGCTGTTGATCCTGTTTGTTCTGTTCTACCTCAGCCCGCTCTACGTGATGCTGGCGACATCGGTTAAATCTATCGACGAGATCGAAACCGGTAACCTGATGGCCTTGCCGCGTGACGTCACTTGGGACGCGTGGAACGAGGCCTGGAACGTTGCGTGTATTGGCACTGATTGCCGGGGAATGGCGCCTTTCCTGCTCAATTCGCTGAAGGCGTCCCTGCCCGCCACTATAATCCCGACCCTGATCGGCGCGCTGAACGGTTATGCACTGTCGCTTTGGCGGTTCCGTGGCTCCGAGCTGTTCTTCGGTCTGTTGCTGTTCGGGGCCTTCATCCCCTACCAGATCGTCCTTCTGCCGATGGCGCAATTCCTTGGCTTCATGGGTTGGTCGTCCTCGACGCTTGGTCTGGCTTTTGTTTACTCGGTATACGGATTGCCGTTCACGACGCTCTATTTCCGGAACTTTTTTGCGGCATTCCCAGAGGATCTGGTCAACGCTGCACGGGTGGACGGCATCGGGTTCTTCCGGTTCTTCTGGCGCGTCGCTTTGCCGGTGTCGCTGCCGATCATCGTGGTCAGCGTGATCTGGCAGTTCACAAACACCTGGAACGATTTCCTGTTCGCCGCTTCCTACACTGATGCTGACAGCGCAACGGTGATGGTCGCGCTCAACAACTTCGTACAGGTGGCCACTGGTGTGAAGCGATACAACGTCGACATGGCGGCCGCGATCCTGGCCGGATTGCCAACCATCCTCGTCTATGTCGTGGCGGGGCGTTACCTGTTGCGCGGCCTGATGGCCGGAGCTGTGAAGGGATAGATCATGGGTACACTCTCGATCCGCAACCTCAACAAGTCCTTTGGCGCGCTACACATTCTAAAGGACATTTCGGTCGAAGCCGCACAGGGCGAGTTTCTTGTTCTTGTGGGCCCATCCGGCTGCGGAAAGTCCACGCTGCTTTCGGCGATTGCCGGGCTGCAAAAGATAGACAGTGGTGATATCGAGATCGATGGGCGCGATGTATCCAAGATGCCGCCCAAAGACCGTGATATCGCTATGGTTTTTCAAACCTACGCGCTCTATCCCAATCTGACCGTCGCCGAAAACATCGCTTTCCCGCTTGAAGCGCGCGGCATCGCCAAGCCCGACCGCAAGGCCGCCGTCGATCGGGTTGCTGGCATTCTGCATATCGAACCCTTGTTGAACCGCCGCCCCAAGCAACTTTCCGGCGGTCAAAGACAACGCGTGGCCATGGGGCGCGCTTTGGTGCGCGATCCCGAAATATTCCTTTTTGACGAACCCTTGTCGAACCTCGACGCGAAACTGCGCGTCGTGATGCGGACCGAGATCAAGAAACTTCATCAGCAACTTGGCACGACGATGGTCTATGTCACGCATGACCAGATCGAAGCCATGACGCTTGCCACCAAGATCGTGGTCATGAAAGACGGCGTGATCCAGCAGGTCGGCAAACCCATCGACATCTACGAACGCCCGAAAAATCAGTTCGTCGCCGGTTTTATGGGATCACCTGCGATGAATTTCCTGAGCGGAGTCGTGGCCGACGGTGGCGTTGAGATAAAACGCCCCGACGGTGGCAACGTTATTGTGCCGACGCCGGCCATGGCAGAGGTGGGTCGTCCTGTGACGCTGGGCATTCGGCCTGAAGCCCTCTCCGATGCACCCTTCGGACATGGCGAACCAAATGCGCAGATCGAATGGCCGGTGGATTTGTTGGAGCCCACAGGAGCCGAGACCATCGGCATTCTGTCTCCTCAGAACGAGGAAGAAGAAATCGTCGCGCGGTTCTCTGCCAAAACGCCGGTCTCAGCGGGTGAGGTGGCTTCGCTTCACCTCAACCTTGCAGGGCTTTGCGCCTTTGACCCAAATACTGGTGCCGCCATCTGGCACGCAGCCGCTTAACAGAGGGATAATCATGACCGGAAAAATTCTCAGACATGCCGTTATGCTTGGATTCAAGGACGGTACCACCGAGGCAGAAACGGACGAGATTGTCCGCAGGTTTCACGCGCTTCAATCGGAAGTGCCAGGCATCGAAGCTTTTGAGTGGGGCGTGAACAACTCGCCCGAGGGCCTGTCGAACGGGCTAAGCCATTTCTTCCTGCTGGATTTCGCCACCGAGGACGCTCGCGACACCTATTTGCCGCACCCGAACCACGTCAGGTTTGCCGACTGGGTGGGCCAATACGTCGAGAAGGTTACCGTGATGGATTACTGGGCGAGTGAAAAGCCATGACACCGTCGGCGCATACCCGGGGCATTCACCACATCGGCTTCACGGTCCCCGATGTCGCCGAAGCCATTACTTTCTTCGAAACAATGTTTGGTACTGTAAAAGTGCTCAGCACCGGCCGCTTCGATGTTGATGGCGACTTCATGGAAAACTGCCTCGGTAGCAAAAGAACCGCGATCCTCGAAGATTTGGTATTCCTGCGGTGCGGAGACAGCGCCAATATCGAACTGTTCCAGTTTTCTGGAGACGATGAAGACGCAGGCTATAGGCGGCCCAGCCAGATCGGCGGATTTCATGTCGCGTTTCAGGTCGATGACGCGAACGCCGCCGCCGCCCGATTGCAGAAACATGGTGTCGAGTTGCTGGAAGGGCCATCTTACATCGATGACGGTCCCTTCGAAGGTCTCACTTGGGGATATGTTCGTGCACCCTGGGGGCAACTCTTCGAACTATTCAGTTATGATTACCTTCGGTTTGAGGCGGAGTCTGAAACCAAGCTTTTTAAACCGGAGTAGATTCAACTCAGAAGACCAAGTTTAGATAGTGCGGTTTCGGCACATTCTATATCTTCCGGTCCAGCGGCACCCGAGACACCTACGGCACCGATAAGCTGGCCATCTTCGAAAATCGGCACGCCACCGTCCCACGCGCATAACCCAGGCCGATTGCCAGCCCCCATGGCCAACTCAGGCGAGGAACTCATTCGTTCAAAAAATGCGCGGCTGGATTTCCCCAGCGTCGCAGTGAACGCCTTGTCTTTGGCGAAAGTAGAAACTGCGGCCGGCACCCCATCCATTCTCGCGCTGGCGACGACTTGACCGGACGGATCCAAGACGGAAATAGCCACGCTCCAAGAGTTTGCCGAAGCATGGTCGATAGCATGATCAATGACTTGCCGCGCCGAACGACAGGAGATCACTTGTTGAGGTTTTGCATGGGGCATGTTGCGGGTCTCCTTTATAACTAAATGGTTACATAATTTTCTTCAAATTTTCAATACCTCACATTAACGAATAAGCCTAAAGCTCTCCGGCCAAACTGAGGCCAAATTCAATTTGATGAGCGCCGAGATAGACCATTTCGATCGGGATCGGGCAGCCATAGCTTTTGAGCATCTTGCTCCTGACATTTTTGAGTGCGCGCTACCAGAAATGCACTCGACCTGGCTGGCATGGGAGAAGCTTGCGTCAAAACCTGGGACGAAACCCGCTGTTATTTGTCCATGCAGCAAGAGCGCGCGCGCGTGATCAGGTCCTTGATCGGAGGAAGCTCTACGATGCTGGATCGAACGGCATATCCGCTGATGACGCGACCGGGCCGTGCAGTGAAGGGCAGTTTGACAAGGCCATTTCTCGAGAGTTCCTGGTCAAGCGCATCAACGGCGAAGATGACATGGTCGCTGGCGCGGGCAACGGCCATCATCGCCGTGAGTGACATGATCCGGAGCGAGAATTGCCGTGAGGATACAGCCATGCGCTGTGCCCAGTTTTGAACGTTCCCCTCAAGTTTGTCGTCACTGGAAAAACCGATCCAGGGATAGTCGGCCAACAGCTCAGCTTGGGGCGTGCCCACCGAAAGCAAGGGATGCCCTTGCCGGACAAAGACCTGCAGTTCCATTTCAAGCAGGGGTTCGCAATGCACGCCGGGTCTGTCGAATTCCTCGGACAACACCCCGAAGTAAATGTCAAAGTGCCCGTCGATCATTCGGGGCACCAGATAATCCCCTGACCCGGTGACTATATCCAGACGGATCTGTGGGTGGTCGGCACAAAAGCCCGGCAGGATCTCGGGCAGCAGTTTAACGTTCCAGACGGGCCCTGAGCCGATGCGCAGTTCGACATCCGTCAGCGAGGCCGAGTTCTGGATTTCGGACGTCGCAAAATCAACTTCGCGGGTCAGCCATCGGGTGCGCTTGCGCAGTGCCTCGGCGGTTGGCATCGGGCGCAGGCCCTGGGGCGTTCGCTCGAACAGTTGCACTCCGAAATCTGCCTCGAGCTGCGCAATGCTCTTAGACACGGCTGATTGAGTGATGCCAATCGCCTCAGCGGCGGCAGTGGTGCTGGCTGTGTCGTAGACGGCGGCAAAGACGCGCAGCTTACGGGGCAGGAGGTCAGGTGTATTCCTCATATTCATCCCCTGCTGAATTTTATGAATTTGATTCTAGCCGTGAGACGGGGGACAAAACAAGGTGGAAAGACCAACAAGTCAGGACTTACCCAGTGAATTCGGTGGAGCTAAGACGCATCGAGAAACGTTATGGCGCGGTCGAAGTGATCTCGGACCTGTCGCTGGCGATCCGCAACGGTGAGTTCATCGTGCTCCTGGGCCCGTCGGGTTGCGGCAAGTCTACGCTGCTGCGGATGATTGCCGGGCTTGAGGAAATCTCGGGCGGTGAGATCGCGATCGGCGGTGCGGTCGTCAACAATATCGCCGCGCGGGACCGGGATGTGGCGATGGTGTTCCAGAATTATGCTCTCTATCCGCATATGAGTGTGGCCGAGAATATGGGCTTTGCGCTGAAGATGCGGAACACCGACGCGGCCGAGATCGCGCGGCGCGTGAACGAGGCCGCAGAAATTTTGGGGCTGCAAGACCTGCTGGCGCGGAAACCCCGTGCATTATCAGGTGGTCAGCGGCAGCGCGTGGCGATGGGGCGCGCGATTGTGCGCGATCCCAAAGTCTTTCTGTTCGATGAGCCGTTGTCGAACCTCGATGCCAAACTGCGCGCCAGAATGCGCGTCGAGATCGAACAGTTGCACCGCCGACTTGGTGCAACCTCGGTCTTTGTCACGCATGATCAGGTTGAGGCGATGACAATGGCCGACCGCATCGTGCTGATGAATGACGGCGTGATTCAGCAGGTTGGCAAACCGACTGATTTGTATGACCGGCCAGAGAACCTGTTTGTCGCCGAATTCATCGGTGCGCCACAAATGAACCTTGTGTCAGGCACGTTGGCGAAAACGCCTGACGGTCTGGTGTTGCGCCTTGAACATGGCGGTCAGGTTGCGCTTGGTTCGCTGGAAGCCCCGACGCAGGACCCCGTGATCTGCGGGTTCCGCCCCGAGCATCTGGATATTGCGCCCGGTGGCGACGGATCTGAGACCGTCGTGGCGACCGAGTCACTGGGGCATCAGACGATCATTCATTGTGATGGGATTATGGGGCGGGTGGCCGCCTTGATCGACCGCGCGCAAGACGCGGCGCTGACACTGGATACGCCTGTCACCATTACGCCCCGACCGGGGCAATTCCATCTGTTCAGCGCCAAGACAGGACAGCGCCTGAACGGCTGACAGCGGAGGAGATGACAATGCTGAAAACACTGAGAAACACGGCCGCCGCCGTGCTTCTGACCGGGCTGCCCGCAGGGGCCTGGGCCGAAGCCGATATACAGATGATTATCAACCAATCACCCTGGTATCCCGGCTTTGAGGCCACGGTCGAAGCCTATGAAGAGGCCACTGGCAACAAGGTCAATATCGAAGCGGTGCCGTTCCCGGTGCTGCTGGAGAAGTCCCGCAACTCGGTTCGGGCGGATGAAGGGATCTATGATCTGCTGACAATCAACGCGCTCGGCATCATCGAAATGTACGAAGGCGGGTTCCTTGAGGCCGTCTCGGATATCGACCCCGATTACAAGCTGCGTGA
Source organism: Ruegeria sp. K11 (assembly GCF_056531905.1). NCBI lineage: Bacteria > Pseudomonadati > Pseudomonadota > Alphaproteobacteria > Rhodobacterales > Roseobacteraceae > Ruegeria > Ruegeria sp. K11. The sequence goes on along the minus strand of NZ_JBQFMP010000027.1, from coordinate 9,817 downwards.
TGACATCTCGGATTTCGGCGGCTCGGTTTATTGGGACGAGGCCAGCAAATCCATCGGCAGCGGCAAGCTGATGGCCCTGCCGATGGCCGGGGTGATCCAGTTGTTGTATTACCGCGCCGACCTCTATGAGGAAGCCGGGCTGGAGGTTCCGACCACATGGGAAGAGCTGATGGCCAATGCCAAGGCGCTGCACAATCCGCCCGAGCGCGTGGGCTTTACCGTGCGCGGCTCGCGTCAGAATGTGGGCTGGAACGCGATGCCCTATATCTACAGCCACGGCGGAACAATCTTTGCCGATGAAGCTAGCGGCGACTACTCGGTCACGTTCAACAGCCCCGAGGCACTGGCCGCGCTGCAAACCTTTCTGAGCTTTGCCAATGATGTCGGCCCCGACGATCCGGGCGCGACCGGTCAGGCCGAGATGATACAGTTCATGGCCACAGGACGCTCGGCCCATACGATCATGGTCAACGCGGCCTGGGCCGGGCTGGAGGACCCGTCCAAATCTATCGTCGCGGGCAAAGTCGGCGTGGCCGAGATCCCCTCGGTCGCGGGCGAGCAGAACTACAGCTCCACCGGGCATTTCATCGGCGGCATTCCCAAAAACATCCCCGATGACAAGAAGCAGGCCGCGCTTGCCTTCATGAAATGGCTCAACACGCCCGAAGGGCAGCGCGCCATGATCGAAAACGGCTCGGTTCCCGTGTCCATCGGGTTGGGGGCGTCGGATTTTGACGACCCCGAGAAATACCGTTTTCTGGATGCCACCGCACAGAACGCCAAGAACGCGCTGTTCTATGCGGCGGTGCCGGAGCGCAACGAGATCAACTCGATCATCGATCTGCATCTGAACCTTGCGGTGATCGGGGACATGACGGCGGCCGAGGCATTGAACAAGGCGGCGGCGGAAATCCACGCGGTGATGGAGCGGGAAGGCTACGCCACAGGCAAGCTGCCGGACCTGCAGTAAGCCAACCGGCCCTGGCGCGCGCGCCGGGGTCATCCCCTGAAGGACGGATCAAATGATCGGCGACCGAAGCTGGAAACTGCTGTCTCTGGGCCCGCTGGCAACATTGCTGGTGGTGTTCACCATGTTGCCGATCCTTCAGATTGTCTGGATGGTGTTTCATCAGCTTGAATGGGTTGATGGTGAGGCTGTGACCACCTTTGTCGGCCTTGATAATGTCCGCAGGTTTCAGGCCGATCTGTTCTACTGGCCCGGCCTGTGGAACACGCTGTATTTTGCCTTTTTTGCAGTGGTGATCCAGTTTGCCATCGGCCTGTCGTTGGCGCTTGCGGTGTCTGGAATGAAGGGCTGGGTGCGGGTCGCGGCGATCTTTGTAATGCTGCTGCCGGTGGTGACGCCGCCCATCGTGATCGGCGCGGTCTGGAACCTGCTTTACAATGCCGATTTTGGGGCGATCAATCTGGCTTTGACGACACTTGGACTGCCGAAACAGAACTGGCTGGCCAGCCAGTCGGCGGCACTCTGGGCAGTGATCATCGTCGATATCTGGCACTGGACGCCGTTTGTGTTCCTGCTGATGCTGACCGGGCGCGAGGGCTTGCCGGAAGAGGTTTACGAGGCCGCCGAACTGGACGCCCGCAGCCGCTGGCAGGTATTGCGCTATATCACGCTGCCGCTAATGATGCCGGTCATAATCTCGACCCTGATCCTGCGCATGATCCTGTCGTTCAAGGTGTTTGACGAGATTTACCTGCTGACCTCGGGCGGACCGGGGACCTCGACCGAGGTGGTCAGCCTGTCGATCCAGCGCGCCTATTTCACGCAGGACGATATCGGGCTGGGCTCGGTGATGTCGCTGTTCACCCTGGTCGTCGTTGCAACGCTGGCGCTGGTGACGCTGTGGCTGCAGCGCCGTTTCGTGCAAAAGACCGAGGGGTGAGTCATGGCGCATTCGCACCGATCCTCTGGCCTGTCCGCACTCGCCCTTGTGGTGATTTACGGAATTCTGGTGCTGGTGCCCTTTGTCTGGATCGTCACCATTGCGTTCAAAACACAGATATCGATCCTGTTGGGGCAGGTCGTCTTTACGCCGGTCTGGACCAATTTCGAGGAATTGCTGTTTGGAAAATCCTCGCAATACCTGTCCAGCCTCAAGAACTCGATCATCGTGTCGGTGATCTCGACCGCGCTTGTGCTGGCGATCTCGACTATGGCGGTGTTCACGCTGTTCCGCCTGAAGGTCGGGCGTTGGGTGCGGTTTGCGCTGTTCACCTGGGCGATGATCTTTCACATCCTGCCGCCGATCACCTTTATCGGCATCTGGTTCGTGCAACTACTGTCCGTGGGCCTGCTGGACACGCTGACCGGGCTGATACTTGCAGAAACCGTGCTGCACCTGCCGCTGGCGTTGTGGCTGATGTTCAGCTTCATCCACGAAGTGCCCGAGGAACTGCTGGAATCCGGCCGTCTGGACGGGTGCCGCGATGTTGATCTGTTCCGGCAGATCGTTTTGCCCTTGCTCAGACCCGCAATGATCGCGGCGGGGGTGCTGGTATTCATCTTCATCTGGAACGATTTCATCGTGGCAGTGAACCTGACCTCGAGCGCAACCCAGACGATCCCGGTCACCATCTCAAGCTATGCGCAGGAATATGACATCCGGTTTGGCGAGATGGCGGCGGGCTCGGTCCTGTCGGTGATCCCGGCGCTGGTCTTTGTTCTGATCGGCCAGAAATACATCATCCGTGGCCTGCTGTCCGGCAGCCTGAAATAACAGTGAGGGTCTTCATGAAAGTTCTCTTTGTCCTGTTCGACAGCCTGAACCGCAACGCGTTGGGGGCCTATGGCGGCACCCGCATGGCCACACCCAATTTCGACCGCTTTGCGGCCAGATCCGTGCGGTTCGACAATCACTATGTCGGCTCGATGCCCTGCATGCCTGCGCGCCGTGATCTGCATACAGGACGGCTGAACTTCATGCATCGCAGTTGGGGGCCGCTGGAACCCTTTGACAATTCGATGATCCGCGAGCTGAAATCCTCGGACATCTGGACCCATATGATCACCGATCACGCCCATTACTGGATGGAAGGGGGCGCGACCTATCACACCCAGTATTCCAGTTTCGATTTCATCCGGGGGCAGGAAAAAGACCGCTGGAAGGCCATGGTGCAGCCGCCGTTGGAGCGCTGGCGCGAGATGTATCACCCGCAACAGATTCAGGGGATGGACGAAAAATACGTCCCCTACATGATCAGCCGCGACCACCAGCCAACCGAGGCAGATATGCCGCTGGCCAAATGCATGGCCTCGGCTTTCGAGTTTCTGAACACCAACGCGGACAAGGATGGTTGGTTCTGCCATCTGGAATGTTTCGACCCGCACGAACCCTTCTGGTCGCCCGAGCGGTTCCAGGGACGGCGTGACAGCGGCTACGAAGGCCCGATCCTCGACTGGCCGCGCTATGACAAGGTCAGCGAAAGCGCCGAGGAAATCGAAGAGTTGCGCAACAATTACGCCGGACTTGTCGAGATGTGTGACGAGTATTTCGGGCGCTTGCTGGATCACATGGACAAGCATGATATGTGGAAGGATACAGTGGTGATCCTGACCACCGATCACGGCTTCCTGCTTGGCGAACATGAGTGGTGGGCCAAGAACATCACGCCCTATTACAACGAAATCGCCCATATCCCGCTGATGATCTATCACCCTGATCATGCAGATCAGGGCGGCACGTCCCGTCAGGCCCTGACGCAAACCATGGATCTGATGCCCACGATCCTGTCACTGTTCGAAACCCCTATGCCCGAGGGGGTAGAGGGCAGGGACCTGACGCCCTTGCTGGCCGCAGACGGGCCGGGGCACGAAGCTGTAGCCTATGGAATTTTCGGCGGATCCGTAAACATCACCGACGGGCGCTATACGTATTTCCGTTATCCCGATGATATAGCTGATCAGGAAATCTATGAATACACGCTGATGCCCACGCATCTGGAAGAGGCATTCTCGGTCGACAATCTGGCGCAGATGGATTTGTCCGCGCCCATGGATTATGCGCAGGGATTACGGGTGATGAAGATCCCGGCGCGCAAGGCCGAAGACGGCGATATCGACGTGCCCTGCATGGGTACGCCGCGCGAAACGACAACAGTTCTCTATGACCTGCATAGCGATCCCGGCCAATACAACCCCATCGATGCGCCCAAAGTCACGCAGCGGCTCGAAATTCAGCTAAGGGAAATCCTGACGCGCAATCAGGTGCCTGAAGAGGCGTTCAAACGGATCGGATTGCTGCCTTATGACCTCTGATCCAAAGAAAAGGTGTTCCCGGTTTTTGAGAACCCGTTGGGTTTGTCGCGGATGCTGACGCTTGGAACTCGCACTTTTTCTACACTGTTGACGAGAATCCAACGTTGAAAGCCTGTCTAAGATGGCACGCAACGACGTGCGCGCTCGGATGTTCGTAGACTCAGGAGTGGTGTCAAAAACAGCCCGGCCATCCTATGGGTCTTCGCTCGAAAGCATTCGAACAACTGGCCCCTGAATGAAGCTGCCATCGTTTTGAGGGTACAGCAATGCCAACAACACCACTGCCCGAATGGCTAACACCGCTGGCTGCAAAACATGGATTGCGAGCTTTAGTGAGAAATATGCATAGCCACTGCAATATTTCTTACGGGCATGGAGGCCTTGAAAGGGCGCTGCGCAACGCAGCAAGACAGCTGGATTTCGTATCTGTGACCGGGCATGCACATTGGCCTGACATGCCTGTTGCCGATCCAAGCGTGGCCCATATCGTGGACTTTCACACCAAAGGTTTTGCAGGTTGATCAGCCCCACTTGTGTGGTCCAATTTGACTGTTAGTGCATGACCGGTCTTTGGTCCATTTAACGATGGTTTCCGGGGCCGGCTGTATATATCCCAGTGCACTGTGGGGCCGCTTTGTGTTGTAGTGTCCCCTCCATTGTTCGATCAGAATTTTAGCTTCGCACAGGCTGTAGAAGACTTAACCGTTGAGCAGCTCATCCCTGAACCGGCCATTGAAGCTTTCACAATATCCGTTCTCCCGCGGGCTCCCGGGTTCAATGTAAGCTGTCTGGGTGCCGACGGAGTAATCCAGTCTCTGACGGCCTGGGCAACAAATTCCGGCCCGTTATCTGAACGGATAAAACCGGGTGCGCCACGAGAGATGAACACATCCGTCAGGGCATCGATCACATCGACAGAGTTCAGCTTGCGCTTCACTTTAATCGCCAGGCGCTCCCGGCTGTGCTCATCAAGGATGTTCAGGGTCCGGAACGCTTTGCCATCGTCGGTTCGACAATGAACGAAGTCATACGACCACACGTGGTTGCGATACTTCGACCTCAGCCGAACACACAAGCCATCGTTCAGCCAGAGCCGCCCTTTCTTCGGTTGTTTCACGGGCATTTTCAGACCCTCTCGCCGCCAAGGCCGTTCAACCCGCCCATCACTGACAGACGAGCCGGCCTCTCTTAGCAGCGCAGCGATCCTGCGATAAACATATCGGCCGTATTGACGGGTCAGCTCAATCATGTCGGCCACCAGCCGGGCTTCGTCTGCGCGACCTTTTGGGATGCGCCGTTGCGTGGACCGTTGTTGTCCCAGCACGCGGCAGGCGCGTCGCTCAGATACTTTGAGTTGGCTGCGGACATAATCGATGCAGGCACGACGACGAGCGGGGATCAGTAGGGCTTCGCGTTCAGGGCTACAAACCATCCACTGGATGGTTTGCTTTACGACCTTCATCCTTTGTGGCTTCCGTCAGAATCAGTTTGTCCAGCGTCAGATCAGACACCGCGCGCCGCAGTCGCTCGTTGTTCCGCCTGACAAACGATCCCCCGGATCGTTTGCTTGAATGGCTCTGATGCTGAAGCGGCTTCAGTTCTTTCAACTGATCTAAACCCATTCCGCCGTACTTATTTCGCCAGCGGTAATAGGTCTATTCAACAACACCAATCTGCCTGATCGCATCAAGACGGGACATGCCTAGCCCCATCAGAACTTCAACCTGCCGTCACTTCGAGACAATCTCTTCGGGCTTTGGCCTCTTCTTTACCATTCATGGCCCTCCGTTTCCTAGACACAACGGTGGACCAGTTCAGTTGGGGAGGCTCAGATTCTGACCTGACTTTCATTTGGTAGCAGCTTCCTGGATATGGTCGCCTGCACGGTGCACCACGGACGACGCAGGGACGACTTTCACAGCTTGCGTCCCATTTTCACGCTCGCAAATATAAATAATGTGAGGTGTACTTTCGGCATCACCCGCGCGAATAAAGTCCACATAGTGATCCCCTCCCGCAGCGATGCAGGTCACTTTCCAGTTTGTGATGGCCTGTTCCTCCGTCATAGACCAGCACATGCCAGGCATGATGGTCATGGTAACAAGAAGAATTTTTATTGATCTTTACCCTATTTATTCTTGAACATTTAGACTCATCTTCCCCACTCACCTGTGTGGAGACGAATTGTATTGGATCATCCCGCCCACCGAAACGGGCCACTACCTGATTGCACCAGTTGCTCATCTTTTAATTCTGGTTCGGGCTTTTGTGCATCCAAGACATGCCTGTCTTTCGCTAGCTGGTCCGTCTGATATACACAGATTGCACGCTGGAATATTTTCTCGGCCAACAGCGACGTGTCATTGGTTTGCTTGCGACGGTCCAATTCTCGGGATAGCTCTCGTAAAACGCCTGAAGGCAAGCTCTTTACTACTGTGTCGAGAGCTGATTTCAACCCGGCATGTCCCTGGTCGAGGCCCTGCTGATACGCGGTGCTCGACTTAGAGCAAGCCGGCACAAAAAACTCCAAACTCATCAAATACCACTCTTTCACTTACCAGGACGTTCTACACCCGGCGCCGCACACTCATTACAAATTCTGTTTTCGTGATGAACTTTGGCGACTAGCTGGTCGGAAATGGGAAGTTCTCAATTCACAGGAATAGTTTACGCCACGTCATCCAGTGCAGAGCCAAACACAGTGCGAAACAAACCACAGGAGAGTCCAAAGAGTGGGCTCCCTTTTTCTATGCCGCCAGCCGTCAGTGTATCCATTTGGTTTTCAGTGCGTTCCAACTGCTCCTGTCGAGGCGGGTCTCTCCGATCGTGTCACCGTCGGCAACCATTTGATCAGTCCAGAAGTTTGTTGAACCTAATTTGATGAAGACTATCGCACTGTTTTATGCTTTAGGGACAAACCTAATTTCGAATCCAGCAAACGCCCGGAAGAGCAACGGCAGGAAAGTCTCGTGTCTTTCCTGTTCGCGGCACGCGAAGCGAACGGCGGTTGCTGCGCTTGCATCCGTTCTACGTTCTTCTACTGGTTTGCCGTTCGCACATGATGTGATCCGGGTCGAAAGATAACAATCCCGTCGCAAATAATCTGATCACATTCGCAAATAATGTGCGTTTGGCACTCTGGACAGCGTCAATTAATTCGAGCGAGAACCCGGGATGTTTGCAATCCGAGCGCTGGGTGAGTGCAATCCGTTGCAGCTAGTGTTCCTTGGTGCTTGTTGCCTTCAATTCAATCAGGAGCAGTTTTCAGAATGATCTCTTTGAAAGTTTGCAACGGAACCTGGCCAAGAACCTCTTAACGCAGATTTCTGGCCCTATCCGCAACTAACACACTTACCTTTTTCTTTTTGTTTCAGGCTCTTTGATCAGTGTAGCGGCTAAAGCCGTTTCAAGACTGCTCACGAGGTCGCGGTTGACCCCCTCCATCCTGATGTCCGAGTTGATCTGAAACGCCACTGTAATCCCGGACTGCGGATAGTGCCGTAAGCTTGAGACATATCCTGGAATCCAGCCTCCGTGCCCGTAGACCGGCCCTAGTGGCGCATCCGAATAAATCGCGACACCTCTGCCATAGAGTACACCCGGTATGCCCGGATCTACCGGTACGCCCGCCAGCAGCCGGTCCAGATAGGGTCCGTCCAATGCCTGCCCGGTAAAGAGGGCGTGCCCCCATCGCGCGAGGTCGAGCGACGTGGCGGCAAACCCTCCGCCCGTCCACTCAATAGCCGGGTTCCACAGCAGAGTCCCTTGGTCGTCCATCGTGCGGGGCGGCAAGCCGAAGGGGTTAGTTGCCTCGGTATACCCGACGGCCAGCCCTTGAATGTTCGTTTTGTCAGAAGGCGTCACCCCGGTCAGGGCAAGCGGGGTCAACAGCCGATTTTGCGCAAGGGTAAAGACATCCTCATCGGTGACCTCTTCGATCACCAGCCCCAGCAACAGATAGCCTGTGTCGCTATAGGACCAACCGGCTCCTGCCGGAAAGAGCGGGTCTGTGTCCAAGACCAGCGCGATGGCCTGTTCCGGTGAGGCCTGACCCGTCCTGCTCAATGCGATCAGAGTTTTGGCCGCACCCTCCATATGCACGTGGTCGGGTATGCCTGCGCTATGGGTTAGCAATTGCCCTAGCGTCAAGTCCTGTGCATTCGGAAGGCGGTGGAACCATGGCAGATGACCCAGATGGTCAGATACAAGGTCCGTTTGATTGAAGAGCCCGTCGTGTTCCAGAGACAGGAACAAAGCCCCCCAGATCGTCTTGCCAATACTTGCCGCCAGCATTCGGCTGTCCGGAGTCATCGGTTTCTGCAACTCCACATCCGCAAACCCCACCGCGACCGACCCGGTTGTTCCGTCAGCCAGAACATAGGCGGCGGTTGCTCCGGGGAACCCGTAGTCGGCGCGAAACGCAGCGAGAACCTCTGTCAGTCTGGCATCCAGATCATCATTTGTCTGGGCCAGCGCGGCAGGTATGACAAGCAGGCTTAGCGCCAGTACGATGGGACCAAACAAGTGCATCATCAGTCTCGCTAACCGTGTATCACCTGTGTCACAGCACCTGTGTGGAACAGCATTGTGTCTCGGTTCCAGAATACGACCAGTCCTGTCACCACGATCAGAATCCATGTGTCATAGGGCTGGGCATCTGGCCAGAACGGTTTGATCAACTGCCAGTGAAACAGCATGGGCCAGAGCAAACTGCCACGACTTGAGTTGAAAATTGGCGTGACCAGAATGCTCAGTGTGATATTGCCCAGAAAGAAGGGCAAGAAGTTCCAATCCGCAAACACCACGCCGCACAGGAAGAAAGCGGGCAGTTGCCATAGGTCCCAGATCGCACCGATAATTGCCCGGGCCCAGACAGGGGCCATGCGCCGTTGCAGCAAGGGTTGTGCAAAGCCACGCCAGCCGAGCTCTTCTATTGGGCCGAGAAACAGCATCAGAAAAAACAGCGCCACCATGGATCCTGCTTCACCGAGCGGGATGGGGCCAGAACAGTCCCGCCTTTGATCAGCGAACCGAGGACAAAAACCATGGGGAGGCCGATCAGGATAACTACGGCCCATAGCGGCGAGCCACGCCACAGCAACAATCGGGACAGAAATAGTTTCAATCCGCGCAACCCTGCAAAGGCCAGCACCTATACAACAGCGGACAGAGCCGGGGCCCAGGTGGCCAGAAAGAACAACGGATGAGCGCCGCTAAGGGCACGGAACCTTGCGGTCGCCCAATCGGGGGCGGAGATATACATCCCAACCACGCCCCAGGTTACGGCAAAGGTCAGGGCGAAGAAACCCGTTAGCGTGGGGGGCGAAGTGGTGAGGGTTGTCAAGATATCTCTCCTTGTGGCCGGAAACCTCCAACAGATCAGAACGATCCCTGAGGCCCGATATCCCGGCGCAACAAGGCATGACTTACTTCACCACCTGCACCGAGTGCCCTGCCACTCCACGGTGCCTGACGCGACGAACTGCGCGGCCAGTTGCGACCCCATGTCGGTCAGATCGGTTTCAGGCCCCGCGAACC
>NZ_JBQFMP010000026.1:0-24692 GCF_056531905.1 Ruegeria sp. K11 | reverse complement strand
CTCCGCCCGTTTAAGCAGTTTATCCAGCTGGCGGGATAACCGCCTATCCAGTTTCGTCTATACAACTCTCAAAGAAATTTGCGACAGAACCCATCCGATCGACAACCGCACGATCTATGAAGGCGCCAAATCTACTTCAAAATTCGATATGTCCGGAAGTTCCCGTCAACCGATGACGGGTACGACGATTATAGTTTATACTTGATATCACAGATAATATCTCAGATAATCCATAAGACCTCAGCGCACGCGAAACCATGTACTGTTTTCCAAGAAGGGCAATATTCATTCCAAACCTGTAAGCCGAAACAAATTGTCTTCTGCAAGACTACGGTCTTGATCGCGTGGACAGGCACAGAGGAGCCCCTGCAGCGAGCGGCCCGCTACGAATATACGGCTAATTCATAGTGCTTTGCCAACGCGCTAACCGAATTTGTCACCAAGGTTCGAAGATGACAGGCAAGCCAACACTCTCGACCCGAACATTACACCCGACACAGTATCATGAGCAAATTGACAAGATGGAAGAACCCAACCTTCAGAAATTGAATGACTCGAAGGGCCATTTCTGGGGCTATCCCCGCCTCAAGGGAAGACCCGGAATTCGCAACTATCTGTTAATCCTAAATATAACGGGTCTGACGGGGCCGTCCGCTAGCGCGATATCGCGAGATCTGCGGGGCAGCTGCCTGATCTCCATGGATCACGGTCTGGCCATTTCTGGCCGGGGCGAAGAACCAGTCAATAACACAATCGCGAACCTCGCCCGCCATCCGAACGCCGGCGCAGTCTTGGTGCTCAGCGCACATTGCGACAAGGCAAACGAACTTCTGGCATCGCTCTCCGAAGATGGTCGCCCCACCTGTCTTGTAACACTTGAAGAAACGGGTCGTGACGCTCTTTCTTTTCGCACCGAGGCCGTCCGCGTGGGCGCTCGGCTCCTTTCGGAGATCTCAAAACAACAACGAGAATTATTTCCGTGGAATCGTTTATTCTTGGCTCTGGAATGTGGCATGTCCGACCCAAGCTCAAGCCTGTTTGCCAATCCGATTGTCGGGCATGTCGTCGATGCACTGGTGCAAGACGGGGGCGCAGCAGTATTTGGCGAAACGCTGGAATGGCTAGGCAGTGAAACTGCACTTGCGGAACGAGCGGTCTCAAAAGACATCGCGGAAAAGATCGTCCACGCCGTAAGGCGACGCGTGGAACAAGCTCGGAGCATTGGGGTTGATCTGATGGGAAACAATCCCAATCGCGCGAATATCGACGCGGGCTTGACCACGATTGAGGACAAGGCAATCGGAAGCGTAATCAAATCCGGGAGCATGCCGGTGAGCGCGTTTCTTGAATACGGCGATAATTATACTGGCAACGGCCTGGCAGCTATGGACGGGCCTTCTTACACACCAGAGTCCTTAACTGGTCTTGTCGCAGCCGGTGCGCAGCTTTCACTTTTCACCTCTGGCGTTGGAAATTCTTTCGCTGGACGCTTGGCCCCGTCGCTCAAGATATCTGCAAATCGCGAGACAGTCGAACGCCTACCGGAGCAATTCGATTTCTGCGCAGCTGAAGCCGTATCTCATCCTCAACGCACCGCGCAGATCGTGGACGAACTGATTACCCGGGTCTGCGAGGTCAGTTCAGGGGCTTTGACGTTTGGAGAAATTTTGGGCGAAGGGAATGAAGTGATCGCCCGTTTCGGAGAGACGCTTTGACCACAAAGCAGCCATCTCAAAGCAACGCGGTCATGGCCATTGTGTCACATGCGGCAGACTCAGTCGCGATTGTCCTGAAGGCAGTGTCCCCCGGACAATCCATAGTGTTGAGCGGCTGCGGAACGACCGACCACATCGTGGCGCGGGAGACCATTCCGGCCTTCCACAAGATTGCTTTGAAGGATTTCAATGCGGGAGACTTTCTAAGGCGCAGCAACGTAGCAATCGGCAAAGCAACCTGCACAATACAAGCCGGTGAGTTGGTGCACACGCACAATCTTGCAAGCCACTATGCGTGAACTGGCTATCGTGAAATTCCCAACACTCGCTTTTGCGAGTTCTCAAGGTGGCTTGTCAAAGCTGCCTGCGCGCTCGCCAGATTTCCCGCGATGACGTGTTCTAAGATCTCTACGTGCTCTTTAAAAACTTCTGCATCGCGTCCATCTCTCAAACGATATGCCAAACGAGAAAGGCGCAACCGATTTAGAACCCATTCAAAGAAATCGTTGGCCATCTCGTTGTCCAGTGACCGCACAAATAGCCAGTGCATTTCATGGTCCAGAGATGTCCGAAGATTGATTGCCTCAATTTCCAACTCCGTCGACGTATCCGGCTCGGCAAGGACCGCGTTGGTCCGCCGCAACAAGTCAATTGCGGGCGCATTGTCACCGAGTCGCATAAATTTTTCCAGCCCGGTCATCTCGAACATCAAACGCATCTGAAACGCGTTCTCCACCGTCTTTTCATCGACATCGAGAATTTTCACGCCACGTTGTGGGATCAGACGAACGACGGTTTCGGCTTCCAATCGTTTTAGCGCCTCGCGCATAGGCCCCATTGGGATGTCCAGCAACTCGCACAGTTCTCGCTGCGAGACCAGCTCACCCGGACGCAGTCGGGACGAATACAGATACTGCATGAACTTGGCGTGCGCCTCATTGCGCAATATGCGCCGCGGCGGTTTCCCGTTGTTCTGGGGTTTGCTGCCACTTGGATGCATTTCCGCTCCTCAACTGCAAGAGGTTGGTCCAATCCCATTTGCGCCGAAGCAAGAGCCAAGATCATGGTTCCCGGGCAAGGCGCTCTCCAGCGGATATATCTAACTCAGGAAAGTCCGTTCGTGAAGGCTAACCGGAGTTTTACGACGAAACCACAGTCCTTTGCATACTCTTGCTGCGTCGAAATTGCGCCTCCCCATTCTGATGAACCGGCTGTCAGCGTTCAGAAAATCGCTTCGTTGACATAAGAGATATCACTTGATATCTCATATTAGATTTTATCTGCTAAAGGACTTATTTCAACACCGGCAGACATCAGAGTTCACGATCATGCGGGAGGAATGGGCATGAATCTTACGTCTTTCAGGAAACGCATAGGCCAGGTACTGACGGGGTCAGCCGTTGCCCTTACGGTCAGCACGGCGGCACTGGCTCAGCAGACGACATTGTCATTCCGCTTTAATGACCCTCAGACCGAAGGTGTCCTTGCGGCCATCGCGGAGTACGAGCAACAGAATCCGGACATCAAAATCGACTTCCAACAACTGACCTGGGGGGAAGCGCGGCAACAATATCTGCGCGAGTTTGCTGTGGGAGTTGGTCCCGATGTTGTCCATATCGCATTTGTCTGGCCCAAGAGCCTGGGTCGTTCAGGTGCCTTGCTGCCATTAAATGATCTGATCGAACAGAAATCACTTCATGCAGGGATCGACGATTTCGTGGCAAGGGACCTCGCACTTGATGAGGGTGTGCAATACGCCGTTCCTTGGACAACGGACACGTGGTCGATGATTTACCGCACCGACATTCTTGAAGAAGCGGGAATTACGGAGCTTCCCACAACTTGGGAAGAGCTTCAGGACGTCAGCCGACAAATCAAGGAAAAGACCGGGAAAATCGGCTTTGGAACGCCGCTTGGCAGCGCATCGACGAACACCATCTGGTTTCTTTCGAACTTTTACATGTGGTCAAATGGCGTCGGCCTGATGGTCGATGACGGCGCGGGCGGATACAAAGTTGGCGTGACCAAAGAAGATCTCGTCGACGTCATGACCTATTACAAAGCCTATCTTGACGATGATCTTGTCCCCGAGAGCTTCCTTGGTCTGAGCAGTTGGTTCGACCCTGTAATTATCGAAGGTCTGGCCGATGGCGACATCGCAATCGGAATTATGCCGCCGCCGAATTTGCGGGCCGTTGTCGCGAGTTACAATGAAAAGAACCCTGGCGCGGGCGACGACATACCATTTGAAACCGGATACACAATGACAGGCTCGTTCAAGCCACAGACCCACCTTGGTGGCAAGATGCTGGCTATCAATCCCAATACCGCCCATGCGGAGGCCGCGTTTGATTTTCTAAGCTTCATGACCAGCAAAGGCACCATGACTCAGCACTACAACAACGAGCTGCCCGCGCAGTATAGCCTCCTGAAGGATCTCGATGTTGAGCCATGGCTTGCCGGAAATATCAAACAGCTCAGCGAAAATGCCCGCGTTTGGGGTCCCTATGCGGAAGGGCCAGTGACGATCCCGACGATGTGGAATGCGCTTGGGCGCGAGTTTGGTTCTGCCTTTGTCGGAGAGAAGACAATCGACGAAGCTGCATCCGACCTTCTGTCCACGCTGCAAGAAGAACTCGCGAAGGCTCAGTAGGTCAAACGTCGCAGGTTCATGGCAACCACACCATGAGACAGAGTGCGCCAGCTGTTTTCCAAGGCCCTGGCGCATTCGCTTCTTAACCGGAAAAGACCAAGTCAATGACAGAGCGCGCGGATCGGTTGTTTATCGCCAGCATGTTGGTGCCCACATTTTTCTTTATCGTTCTGTTCTACGGCTATCCAACGGTTTTCAACCTCCTGAACAGCTTTACCGATCTGACCTTGCTGAAGCTACGCGACGGCGGAAACTACATTGCCTTTGAAAACTATGACAAGCTGCTCAATGACCGGACGTTTGGAAATACGCTGTGGAACACGATCTACTGGCTAACCATCCTGCCAATCATTCTGAGAATTGTCTTTGGCTTTGCTTTGGCTCTGTTGCTAAATTCGAAGACGATCAAGAAATACAAACTCACCACGGTCTCGCGGGTGTGCCTGATCATCCCTTGGGCGACACCGCCGATTGTCGCCGTGGTAACGTGGCGGTGGTTGCTCGACGGGTCCGTTGGCGTCGTGAATGACTATCTAATAGCGCTTGGGATCGTATCAGAGCCGATCGCGTTCTTGGCCAACCCAAGCTTCGTCTGGCCATCGCTGGTTCTGATCATGGTATGGAACACTCTTCCATTTGTGACGTTTACCTTCCTCGCCGCGATGCAATCCATCCCCAATGAACTGCTGGACGCCGCAGAGGTTGATGGCGCAAATTACTTCAACCGGCTGATCCACGTGGTCATACCCCATCTGAAACCAACATTCGTCGTCATGACGCTGATGCTGGTGTTCTTTTCGTTCAATAACTTCGTGTATGTCTGGCTGGCGACCGGCGCGGGCCCCGGTCTTATGACAAACGTCCTGGCAACCGAAATCTATATTCGTGCCTTCGTTGACCTGAACCTTGGGCTAAGCTCTGCGGTCGGCATGGTAATGGCAGCGTTCATGATGGTTATAACGTATTTCTACTATCGTCATGTGGCCCTTCGCCAGTTCCGGGACCTCTTCTGATGGATCAAAGCATGCGCCAAAGCCCCGGTTCCGACGCCGCCCACAAGTTCCGCGATAAGCTGACCGAAGGGGTGATCCTGATTGTCACTGTGGCGGCTCTTTTGTTCTTTGTTGCTCCGGTGCTTTGGATCCTGAACGCGTCTTTCAAAAGCGAAACCTCGCTTTTTTCGAAAGGCGCCACTCCGTACACGTTTGAAAATTACCAGTTGATTTTCTCGCAGGGCTTCGCGCGCTTGGTCTTAAACAGTGTGGGGCTTTGCCTGATCTCGACCCTCATTTCGACCTTCATTGCTGTCATGTCAGCCTACGTCTTCTCGCGCATGAAATTCCGCGGCAAAAAGCTGATTTTTGGGACGGTTCTGACCGGGCAGATGTTCCCGTGGGTCATACTGGTGACACCGGTGTTCATCATGTTTGCCAGAATGGGTTTGCTGAACTCTTACATGGCGATGATCTTTGTTTATGTCGCGATCAGTTTGCCATTCTCAATCTATCTTCTCGTGGGATACCTTGAATCGATACCTCATGAAATTGACGAAGCGGCGATAATGGACGGGTGCCCAAGGTTCTGGATCATCTGGAAGATCATTTTCCCGGTGATCATGCCCGGTGTGGTGGCCACGGCGACCTATGCATTTCTTTTGATGTGGCAGGAGTTTCTATTCGCGCTGGCAATCCTGACCGCAAAAGAACTTAAAACCCTGCCACTTGGGATCAGCCAGTATTTCGGAACCGATACAGTAAGTTGGGGAGCGGTTTTGGCGGCCTCGGTCGTCACCACGCTGCCCGCCCTTTTGCTGTTCATCCCGTTCCAGAAGCGATTGACGCAAGGATTGGCTGCGGGTGCGGTTAAAGGCTAGGACAATAATCTGATGGCACAATTAGAGCTCAACAACGTCGTCATGCGATACGGGGCCCACGAGGCGTTGAAAGGTATCAGTGCCACCGTGGACTCCGGCGAATTCATTGTTGTGGTCGGGCCGTCAGGATGCGGGAAATCCAGCCTTTTGCGCGCCATCGCCGGTCTTGAGCGGATCACCTCGGGCGACATCCTTCTGGACGGATCTCCAATCCACAACGTGCCCGCTGCGAAGCGCGGCCTTGCGATGGTCTTTCAAAGTTACGCGCTTTATCCGCAGAAAACGGTGGCGCAGAACATGGCCTTTGCGTTGCAGATGGCCAAGGCGTCAAAGGATGAAATCGAACGGCGCGTGGCAGATGCGGCGCGGATTTTGCAGGTCGAGGAACTTCTTGATCGCAAACCGGGACAACTTTCAGGCGGGCAGCGTCAGCGCGTTGCGATCGGGCGCGCGATCGTGCGCGAGCCCAAGGTGTTCCTGTTTGATGAACCGCTCAGTAATTTGGACGCCGCCCTGCGCGTCGATATGCGCGTCGAACTGGCAAGCCTGCACAAATCACTCAGCGCGACAATGATCTATGTGACTCACGATCAGGTCGAGGCCATGACGATGGCAGACCGCGTTATCGTGCTGAACCAGGGTGAGGTCGCGCAAATCGGGGCGCCCCTGGAACTTTATGAAAAACCAAAAGATTTGTTTGTCGCCGGTTTCATCGGATCGCCGAAGATGAATTTCGTCCCGGGGACTGTCGATCAGGTTGACGGCAACAGCCTGGCAGTTTCGATCTGCAATGGCGCTTTCAGGTTCGAACGTCCCATTCAGGGGGCCAAGCTGGAAAGCGGTGAAAGCCTGACAACGGGGATCCGACCCGAGAGCATTGAATTATCCGACGCGACCGCTGACCCGCACCTGAATTTCAAGGTATCATTGGTCGAGCATCTGGGCGATGAATCCATCGTCTACGGCACATTGGACGATGGGCAGCGATTGGTCGTTAAGACCGCCAAACGCGCAGACTGGCGGGATGGGGAAACCATAAAGGCGGTTCCCGATCCTGAGAAAATACACCTGTTCGGCAAAGATGGTTTGGCAATAACCGGGTGAACACCGGCCCTGGCAAGTACGGTAAAACACATTGCTACGCGCATTTCCGAATACCGCTATCTGCGACACGAACGCGGCGTCGTGGGCCAAAACGGCACGGCCCGAATTCTTAATCTGTGAGACTTTCAATTAAAGGAGGGATTTAAGATGCCAACAGTCTTCATAACGGGTGCCAACAGCGGGTTGGGACTGGAGTTTGCCAGGCAATATGCAGAAGCAGGCTGGGAGGTCATTGCGACCTGCCGCAATGTGACCCCGGAGGACGATCTTGCCGATGTAGGCGCCCGCATCATGAAGATGGACGTGTCAAACCCTGACACGGTGACCAAGGTGCAGGCCGAACTGGCCGGGCAAAGCATCGACGTCCTGATCAACAACGCCGGACAGATGGGTGACAATACAAAGTCCGCCCTAACGGCGCCTCTCGAAGATTGGACGACTGTTTTTCGGGTTAATGTCTTGGGACCCGCAATCGTGACGCGGGCCCTCGTGCCAAACCTCAGATCCGCGCCAAAACCGGTGGGAGCTACGCTTGGAAGTTACGCCGGTATCTACCCGCTGATGACAGCGCCCGGAAATGTTATGTACCAATCGACCAAGGCTGCTGCCCACGCCGTTACCAAATCTCTGGGCGCAGAACTGGCCACAATGGACATCTCTTATTTTTCACTAAGACCAGGGCCTACAAAAACAAGAATGCTGCCCGGGGGCGAATTCGAAACCTCGGACTCTGTTCGCCTCATGCGTGATGTAATCAGCGGGGCAAGCATTGAGTGGGCCGGTCAGTTCATTGATCGTTCAGGCGAAGCCATATCGTACGAAGATGGCCGTATTGGCATTGAGGAAGGGGCGAATTAACGACGAGTTACTGCCCCCCATGGTCATAGTCACGCCATCCTGCGGCACGCCAACCGCGTTACTTTTGGGTCGTTCTGGTCTTTCGGGCCTCGCCGACTAAGGCAAAGCACGTGTAAATGTCTTATATTTACGGGGCATGGTAATTTTGGTCTGCTCGCAGGTCCCAGCGGTAAGTATCCAAAGGCTCTACGCTTTTGGCCCATTTTTTAAAAGAAGTTTGTCCGCCCGGCACCGCTCAATCCGGTGCGCGATGTCAGACGGGTCCCAGTCGTAAAGGGCAAGCCTCCGCAAAGGTCTTGTCAGAAGAATTTGGGTTGAGGCGCGCAGGGGGGTTCTGTCGCAAACTATTTAGAAGGCAGAGCATCAGTGGTGTTGGTGAGCTGTTTATCCTGCCAGTTGGATGAACTGCTGAAACGGAAGGAGTCCGGACGTGATTTGACTTTTGCGGATCATGTTGACCAATTCTATGCCTGCCAGGACAGATGTGGCTGCCGCGAAAGATTTGAATCCCAGCATGAGTCTGATCCTTCGTTTGATGAAGCGGTGATCCTGTTCAATGATGTTATTGAGGTATTTTCGCCTGACCATTTCAATCGGGATGTGACAACCAAAGCTCTTGAGCATCTTGTTGATCGCCTTGATACCAGAGATGTTTGCCCCGCTTTTGTCTATAACAATTTTGCGTGGGAGCCCGTTCGCTTCGAGCGCACGAGCGAAAAACTTTGTGGCAGCGGCCTTGTTTCGGCGCTTGGACAGCGTGAAGTTCAGTGTCTTGCCTTGTTTGTCGATCGCTCGATAAAGATAAACCCATGCGCCTTTCACTTTCGCATCGGTTTCATCCATGCGCCACGAACGGCCTGCGGGACGCTTTCTATACCGCGCTGTTTCAGCAATGAGACCGGCATATCGGTTCACCCATCGGTTCAGAGTCGCGTGGTCCAGATCAACGCCACATTCCGCCATGATTTCTTCCAGATCCCGGTAGGAAACACCGTAGCGAAGGTAGAAGAAAACCGCGTACAAGATCACGTCTTTCGGAAAATGCGCGCCCTTAAATGAAATCGCCACGGCCTGCTCCTGTCATGTTCCAATACGCGCTACCAGAAATGCACTTGAACTGACAGGTAGGGGCGAAGTTTGCGACAGAACCTCTTTAGGCTATGGCTTTGCGGCGCGTTGGTTTCCTGGTTCGAATACGCCAGATTCGTGCCATTGCCTGCCCGTGGGTTACCGCAGACCGTTCCAAGGCGCCTTATCCGCGACGTCTTCGATCTTATACCCCATCTCTCCGACGCATGGCCCCAGAATGGCCAATAGCGTCGAGTCGCTGTCGCCGATGTTGAACGTGGCGTGGACCACATCAGCTCCGATAAAAACCGAATCTCCCGGGCTCATAACCCGTTTTTCCTCGCCAAGCCACTGCTCGACCTTGCCCGCGACGCAATAGATGACCTCTTCCTGATCGGGATGTTTATGAAAATCGTGGCCATGACCGGGCGCAAGGCTGACCTCGATCACCGTGAGTTGCCCAGCACCAGTTGCGGGTGGGTTGCTCATCCATTTTAACTTGCCCCAATCGAGCGTTTCCTGTGGCGTGTCTGCCGAAAGCATGAATTTTCCGATCATAGAAATTCTCCGATAGTTTTCTGGTTGCGCAACAGTCCTGAACGTTGGCGTTTGGTCGTCAAGCCGCCCCTCTGGAGCGTTCAGTACCACGCCGCAGTTTGCCGAACTCGGCGGTCTGGGCTGTGATGGCCCGCTCGGTGGGCAGTCGCTCCATGGATGACGCACCATAAAAACCGTGGCAATCGGGGCAGAGGTCAAGGAATTTCTGCGCGTCCTCAGGTTCTGCCAGCGGACCGCCATGGCAGATAAAGATCAGGTCATCGCGATAGGCCCGCGCAGCTGCCGCCCATTCGTCATAAAGCCGCGCACATTCTGAAATATCGGGCGCACTGTCTCCGGCGCCGATTGATCCGCCCGTGGTAAGGCCAAAATGCGCCACGATCACATCCGCGCCCGCCTTGGCCATTTCGGCGGCGTTGTCAGCGCTGAATACATATGGCGTGGTCAGCAGGTCTCGTTCGCGGGCCTTGGCGATCATCTCGACCTCCATGTCATAGGACATGCCGGTCGCCTCAAGCTCGCGCCGGAAGCGTCCATCGATGATGCCCACGGTGGGAAAGTTCTGAACACCGGCAAAACCCATGGCGGCCAGATCGTCCAGAAACTTGTCCATGATGCAGAACGGGTCGGTGGCGTTCACACCCGCCAGAACGGGTACGTTTCTGACAACAGGCAGCACTTCGCGCCCCATGTCCACGACGATCTCGTTGGCGTTGCCATATGACATATACCCCGCCAGCGACCCGCGGCCCGCCATGCGATAGCGGCCTGAATTGTAAATGACGATCAGGTCGATGCCGCCGGCCTCTTCGCATTTGGCGGACAGGCCGGTGCCTGCTCCGCCGCCGACGATCACCTTGTCTGCTGCGATTTTGGCCCGCAGGCGGCCAAGGATTTCTGCGCGTCCCGTGACTGCCATCTCAGGTATCCTTCTTTACATAGATTTCGTTGAAATTGTTGATCGCGGCCTCGGCAAAGGCGGGATCATTGATATGCAGGTCCAGCTCGACCAGTTGCCGGTCGTGGGTCTGGACCACCGTGTCGCGCAGCGCCTGGAACAGCGCCTCGTTGGCCGCCGGATCGTGGAAAGCCCCGCCTTCGATATCCAGCGCCGAGACACCACGCAGGGGCAGCAGGAACCGCACCGGTCCGTCGCAGGCGTTCAGCTTGTTGCCGATCCATGTGCCGATCTGCGCGCATTCCTCGGGCGTCGATCGCATCAGCGTGACCTGCGCGTTGTGGTGATAGAAATTGCGGTCTTTGAACTGCGCGGGCACCGACTCGGGCGCCCAGAAATTCGCCATGTCCAGCGCCCCACATGAGCCCACATAAGGCAGTTTGCTGCGCGCGATACTGTCGAGGCGTTCTTCGCCCGCGCTGAGGAAGCCGCCCACGATCAGGTCGCAGATCTCGGTCGTCGTGATATCCAGCACACCCGCCACGTCGCCCTGATCGACCAGTTGCTCCATCGACCGGCCACCGCTGCCGGTGGCGTGGAACACGAGGCAATCGTAATCGCCGGACAGCCCTTCGGTGATGGCTTGCACGGCGGGCGTGGTGACACCGAACATCGACAGAACCAGCGCGGGGCGGTCATCTGTGGCATCGGGCACCTCATTGGCCATCATGCCCGCCAGCGCATGAGCCGCGTTGCCCAGCAATTTGCGCGACACGCGGTTGAGGCCCGAGACATCCGTCACCGGGTGGAACATATTCACATCCGACGCGCCCACATAGGCCGAGACATCGCCCGATGCGAGCGTCGAGACCAGCACCTTGGGCACGCCGATGGGCAAAGCCTGCATGGCCGGAGCAATAATCCCCGACCCGCCCGAGCCGCCCAGCCCAATGATGCCGCCAAGATCGTCGCGGCCCAGCACAAAGGCCGTCAGCGCGCGCGACATCTCGGTCACAGCCTGCCCCCGGTCGTTCACGAACACCGCAGCCGGACCGTCAGGATGGCAGGCGGCGACGCTGGTGGCAGTTACATCCATGCCAGCCTCGCCGCCTTTGGTGCCGACATTGACCAGTACGGTTTCCATCCCCGCCGCGTCGATCAGGTCACGCACATAACGCAGTTCCGGCCCCTTGGTGTCGGCGGTGCCGATCACGTAAGCTCTTTTTGTCATCCTCTCTCCCTTTCTCAGCCCGACTGCCCGGGTTCCAGCCCCAGATGGCGCTTTTGCATCGCCGGATCGTTTTCCAGGGCCTCTGCTGTCATACGCTCGACAACTTCTCCGCCAACCATGATGGCCACGTCCTGCACGGCGGCCAGCGCCGCATGCATGTTCTGTTCGACCAGCAGCACCGCAATACCCTCGCTTGCGATCAGTTCGATCAGATCAATCACGTCCGAGACAATCGCCGGGGCCAGCCCCTCGGTCGGTTCGTCCAGCACCATCAGGCGCGGGTTCAACAGCAGCGCGCGGCCAATCGCCAGCATCTGCTGTTCCCCGCCCGACAGGCGGTTGCCCAGATTGCGGCGACGTTCCTTGAGGCGCGGAAAGATCTCGTACACCCGGTCAACAGACCACGCGCCGCCCTTGCGTTCGACGATCTTCAGGTGCTCCTCAACGGTCAGAGACCGGAACACCCGCCGTCCCTGCGGCACATAGCCGATCCCCATCTGCGCGCGTTTTTCGGGCGGCAGACCGGTCATGTCTACGCCGTCAAACCGGATTTCTCCCGCCGAATGCGGGTGCAGGCCCATGATGGCATTACACAGGCTGGTTTTGCCCATGCCGTTACGACCCAGAATGCCAAGCGGGCGGTTGCCAACCGTCAGGTCGACCTCGTGCAACACATGGCTGGAGCCATAGCGCAGGTCCAGCGTGCGAACATCCAGCAAATCAGTGGCCATGCGCACCTCCGATATAAACGCGATGCACGTCTTCGTTGCGCATGATGTCGTCAGGTGAGCCCTCGGCCAGCATCCGCCCGTTGTAGAGGACCGAAACGCTCTCGGAGGTCTGCAGGGCGATATCCATATCGTGCTCGATCAGCACGACGGTCACATCCTTGGGCAACGACATCAGCAGCGCGCTCAGCTTCGGACGCTCAGCAGGTGACAACCCCGCCGCCGGTTCGTCCAGCAGCAAAATCTTCGGATTCTCGGCCAGCGCAATTCCGATCTCAAGCTGCCGCCGCTGCCCGTGGCTGAGTTCCGAGGTTTCGCGGTCCAGTACATCGGTTACACCAGCCACCTCAGCCAGACGCTCGGCCTCGGCCAGCCGGTCATCACCGCTCCGCAAAGGCAGCACCTGCCGCCAGCCACCGCGCACCCCGGCCACGGCCAGAAACAGCGTGTCGCGCACGGTCAGGCCGTTAAACAGGTGGGCGTGCTGATAGGTCCGGCGCAGCCCACGTTGAATTCTTTTGTTGATCGGCTCGCGCGTCACGCTGTCGCCAAACAGGGTGATCTGGCCGGTCGTGGCGCTGGTATCCCCGGTTAACACGTTGAACAGGCTGGTCTTGCCCGCCCCGTTCGGCCCAAGGATTGCGCGCCGCTCGCCGGGGCGGACGGTCAGGTCGATATCCTGAACCGCCCAGAACCCGCCAAAGCGTTTGCCAATGCCCCGGACCTCCAGGGCATTGGCGGTGTTATGTGAGTGGCTTACGGGCACGAAGGGTTGTCCCGGCTGACCGGACCCGAGGCCAGGAACGCCTCTTCGTCCTGACCAAGAAGCTGATCGACATCGCGTACGACCTTGACCACGCGGTTGCCCAACGTGCCGTCTTCGCGTTCGAACACTTCGGTCACAAAGTTGTCGACGACGCCGTTGCGGTTCTTATCCAGACGCATGGTGCCGCCGGTCGGGGTTACAAAGGTCAGGTTAGTAAGCGCTTCGCGGAACGCTGCCTGATCGTTGGACAGATCACCATCGACTTCATCCAGCGCCAGCAGACCTGCTTTTGCCGCCATGTAATAGTGATGGGCAAAGATCGAGGGGGCCGAGAAGCCATCAGGGAAGGCGTCAGTGTAGCTGGCCGAGAACTCTTTCCACTCTGCACCGTCATAGTCACTGACGGTCGGGGTGCCCGCAGGCGCGCCCACCAGAAGTTTCTTGAAGGGGCCTTTGCTGTCCAGGATCGACTGGTCAATGGTGATCGAGCCGCCGATGATCGGCTTGTCGCCGCCCGCCTGACTGTACTGGGTCAAGAAGTTGACCGCATCCGCGCCGCCCAAGGCCACGAAAATCGCGTCGACATCCTGCGGGATCGAGTAGACAACCGAGGAGTAATCCTTGTTGCCGATCGGGGTCCAGAACTTCTCGGGCACCTGACCGCCTGCCGAGCAGAACTCGGACATGAAGCCCAGAACCTGAGTGTAGGGGAAAGAATAGTCTTCGGCGATCACGGCCACGGATTTGTAACCCATGTCGTTATAGGCATAGTCACCAACGCCGACCATCCACTGCGCACCATCGCCGCCAAAACGGAAGAAGTTTTCAGAGCTGTCGCGCAGCGTGGTGTCCTGTGCCGCTGACGAGCCGTTGATGAAGGTCACGGCAGGGTAGGATTTCGACAGATCGCGCAACGCCAGACCTTCGGAGCCAGAGAGCGGGCCGACGATCATGTCCACACCGTCCTGTTCGATCAGCTTGCGGGCTGCATTCACCGCGCTGTCCGGGCTGGCGTCCGAGGATATGGTGATGACTTCGATCTTGTTGCCATCAACCTCACCGCCGGCTTCCAGAACCGCCAGTTCCGCGCCGCGGATGCCGTCCTGACCCAACGCGGCAAACGCGCCTTCGAGAATTGAGATCACGCCGATCTTGACGTCTTCGGCAGATGCAGGCACCGCCATTACGCTAAGCGCCAGCGCGGATGCAGCCATTTTGAGCTTATTCATTTTTAAGGTTCCTCCCTATGAGTGTGCTCAGACAGTTGATTTTTCTTTGATTTCCGGACGGCGTAGCCGCGCCATCCAGTCGCTTGCCAGTTGTTGCAGCCCACCGGGGGCCACGATCACGATCAGCAGCAGTACGACGCCGATCAGCGTGTTGAACCGCTCGCGGTCGATCAGGTCGACGGCGAAGGTGTCCAGCAGGACAAAGACCACCGCACCGACGAACGCCCCGCCCGGATGGCGCAGACCGCCGATGACCGAGATGATGAGGATGTCGATGATGGGCCCAAGCCCGACCGAGAAGGATGAGATGCGTTCCTGATACCAGACGTTCAGAATGCCTCCGGCCCCGGCCAGCAGGCCTGAAAAGGCAAAGGCGGCAACGATAGGCGTGGTAACGGAAATCCCCAGCGCCAGCACACGCCCCGGCGCATCGCGCACGGCTTGAATGGTCAGGCCCAGCGGTGAACGGACAAAGCCGCTGACCAGCGCCAGCGCCAGCGCGGCCATGCCCAGAGACAACAGGTACAGCGGCAGCGGATCACGCAGGCTGAAGCCCGCAATCTCGGGTGCACGGACGCCGGAAAAGCCGGTCCAGCCGTTGAAGAAGGTATAATTCTGGCGGGTAAAGTAGAAGAACGCCACCCCAATCGCCAGCGTGATCATGATGGCGTAAATCCCGCGCGACCGGCGCGCGATCAGGCCGACAAGAGCGCCGGAAACGGTCGCAAGGATCAGCGCCAGCGGGATCGAGACCCAGAACGGCAGCGGAACCCCGATGCCCACCGTATTGGGGCCAAAAAACGCGATGGTATATCCCGCAATCCCGGCCATGGTTGCCTGCGCGAACGAGACAACGCCCAGATAGGTGGCCAGAAAGCTGAGGCTCAGCGCCATGATCCCAAGGATCAGCGACCGCGTGGCGACCTGCGTCAGCCAGAAGTCGTTCAGCGCAAAGGGCAGGATCAAAAGCGGGACAAGGATCAGCGCCTGTTTCATTGCTCGGCCTTTCCCAGCAGACCCTGCGGCCGCACCGCCAGCACCAGCACCATGATCGCAAAGGTGAACACGACGCCGTAGGTGGGCGCATAGGCCAGCCCGTATTGCTCGGCCAGACCAACCAACAGCGCGCCCAAGGCGGCCCCTCCGATCGAACCCATGCCGCCGACGATCACCACCACCAGCGAGGACAGCAGGAACTGCAGATCCGTCCCCGGCGCAATCGACAGCGCGCTGGCGGCGACGACCCCGGCCATTCCGGCCAGCATGCCGCCCAGGGCAAAGACAAGAACAAAGATGCGGTTGATCGGATAGCCCAAGGCCCGCAGCATGTCTTGATCGTCCACACCCGCCCGGATCACCGCGCCAAACCGCGTCCGTTGGATCAGGAACCACAGGCCAATTCCGACCACCAGCGCAAAGCCCATCAGCGCCAGACGGATATTGGCATACCCCACGCCCAGAACCGGCAGACGCTGCCCTCCGGCCAGGGCATCGGGCAGCTCGACCTGATAGGTCAGCCCGCCCCAATACCACAGCATCAGATCGGCCATGATGATCGAGATCGCAATCGAGGCAAGCGTCTGGCGCAGCTCATCCCCCTGCATCCAGCCCAAAATGCCAGCCTGCACGATGGCACCAGCCAAGGCCGCCGCCAATCCACCGCCCAACACGCCCAGACCCCATGAGCCGGTAACATCGACGATGCTGTAACCGACATAACCACCCAGTAGCAGCAACGCCCCATGGGCCATGTTCACCGTGCGCATCAGCCCAAAGATCAGGCTGAAGCCGCTGGCTGCCAAAAAGTAGAGCGCTGCAAGCGTCAGCCCGTTCAGGGTGACGATCAGAAATAAGGTCATGATTCCTCCCGTTGAGACGACAATGTCCGAATTTCAGAAATCGGCACAGCATTGGGCTCATTTCCGGTGAAGAAAAATGTCACTATTTTACAAGAGCTTAACGCCTTTAGATGCTCATCAGCATTTAAGATAGTAAGAAAAAACAAGAATTAGCTTCTCAAATATGGAAATCTCTTCCTATACAGAGTCATGCAAAACCTGACACTGACTGGCACGCCCGCCACCGACCCGGACCAGATCGACCGCATCTACTGCCCTGCTTTGGGCGGTCTGAGCGTTTCACAGGCAGATCTGGCCTTTGTGATGCCCCGGCTTGACCAAAACCGCGCGCTGCGCGAGGCGTCGAAACAGGGCGACTGGGCGGCCATATTAGCCAGCGATCCGTTCGGATCCGAGGCGACCATGCTCTCGCAACTTTACGAGAAAGGGTATCGCGGTGTGGTGAACTGGCCCTCCTCGATACTACTGGATGGCAGTTTGCGCCAGTCGATGTCGACAATCCCAGCCTCGCCCGAGTTCGAATACGCGTTTCTGGCCCGCGCCGAAGCCGCCGGGTTTCAGACGCTGGCCTTTTTCATCTCGCTGGCGCAGGCCCGTGCTGCGCTGAAGGCCGGGCTGGATCAACTTGTCCTGCACCCCGGCCTGCTGGACGTGGACAGCCCCGACAGCGGCGCGCTTGTTCTGGGCTCACTACAAAGGGTGATTGAGACGATCCGGGACGAGGCAGAGCAGGTCAGCGTGTTTGCCTATACCTCGGCATGGCACGAGCGCATGGTTCCGCTCAGCACGCTTGATGTGGATGGTCTGATCTGGTGCGAGGGCGCGGCATGACAAATCGCGACAAGAGCTTTCTGTTTGCGGCGGTTGTCGGATCGGGCCTGACGGCAAAAGCGGCAGACAAGGCCGGGGCCGATTATCTGCTGGCGTTGAACGCAGGGCGTTTCCGGGTGCAGGGTGCCTCGTCCCTGACCAGCTTTCTGCCGGTCCGGGCCGCCAATGACTGGGTCATCGAATTTGCCGAACGCGAGATGCTGGGCCGTTGTTCTGCGCCGATCTACGCGGGGTTCTCGGTTAGTGATCCCGATCTGGACATCGGCGATCTGGTGCAAAGAACCAAAAGGCTTGGCTTCTCAGGCGTCTGCAATTTCCCGTCAACCACGCTGATCGACGGACGGCTGGGCGCATTGATGGAGCGCGAGGGGTTGGGGTTCGACCGCGAAATCGCGCTGGTGCAGGAGGCGGCGGCGGCCGGTCTGGGCACCTTCGTCTATGTCCACACCAACGCGCAGGCCCGCAGGATGGTCGATGCAGGTGCGACGGCCATCTGTGTAAACGTGGGCTTTACCAGCGGCGCGACGGGCGTGAGCACACACCTGACACTGGAAACCGCAGCGGCGCAGATCGAGCGGGTTCTCGACGGCGTACCAGCCTCGGTCGACAAACTGTGCCACGGCGGCCCCATCACCTCGCCCGAAGAGGCGCTGGCCATCACCCGTATCTGTGGTGTGCAGGGGTTTGTTGCGGGTTCGACGCTTGACCGGCTACCGGTCGAGCAAACCCTTAGCGAAGTCACCAAAGGCTTTACCGCGATCCCCAGCCTGACGCGCATAAAGCAGGTCCCCTCGAACACCGTAAATGATCTGGTGGGCTCGTCTTATGCCATGCAGATGATCCGCGAAGAACTTGATGATCTGGCCTATGAAGACATTCCGGTTCTTTTGATTGGCGAGACCGGGACGGGCAAAAGCCGCGCAGCCCTTAGGCTGCACGAAGCGGGGCCTAGTGCCCGGCGGCAACCCGTGGTCGTGGATTGCCCGGCCCTGGGCGGTGAGGAATGCGGCGTGCATTTGCTGGGCAGAGCGCCCGGCGCGTTGGGCAGTACTGGCACCCAACGCGGCGCATTGGAGCAAGCGTCGGGCAGCACCATCATCTTTGACGAAATCACCGCATTGCAGCCCGAGCATCAGGGCAAGATTCTGAAATTCACCGATGAAAAAACCGTGCAGCGTATCGGAGATCATACGCTCCGGCGCGCGGATGCCCGGATCATATCGACCACAACGCAGGATCTGCTTGGACAGATCGAGAAAGATACGTTTCGGCAGGACTTGTATTATCGGATTTCCGGCCATGAAATCACCCTGCCGCCATTGCGCGACCGCGTTGACGATATCCCAGAACTTGCCATGTACCTTGGCCAACAGGTCAGTGGCGAGCCCCCGAAGTTCTCGAACGCTGCGTTACGGTTGATGCTGGAGCACGACTGGCCCGGGAATGTGCGAGAGTTGCACCACGCCGTCCAACGCGCGGTACGCAGGTCGGGCGGAGCGACGATCGACCTCAAAGCGATCGACTTTCTGCGGCGAAAATCAGCGGGTATTCCGAAGGCGCAGACGGATGAAACGCCGGCACGAGTGGCCGTGTCCGAGCGGGATTGGATCGCCGAGGCACTGGCACGAAACGGCTTTCGCCGCGCGCAAACCGCCGAGGAATTGGGCATGACCACCCGCACGCTTTACAACAAAATCAAGAAGTTCGGCCTTCAGGCCTGAGCCCTTCTGGGGGGAGCCAAAACTGCCTGCGCAAATGCCAGAAATGGCGGTTTGAACACCCTGCGAAAAAAATCCTTGACGCTTCACCAGCACGCATGGTTTCGTATATGAAACGGTTTCAAACGACTCGTTAAGAGCGGCGAAGGGAGGCGCTGTAATGACGAAAGTGCAATCGGCATTTCGCGCGCAGCGCGGAACGGAAAGCCAGATCACCCTGTCTCTGAACGGGATCGGCATGTCATTTTTAGGCATTTCGGTGCTGCGTGACGTGGACCTGACCTTTGATGGCGGTGAGATTCACACGCTGATGGGGGAAAACGGCGCGGGCAAAAGCACGCTGGTCAAGATCATCAGCGGCGTGCAGAAACCGACAATCGGCACCTTCCAGATCGACGGTGAAACGGTCGCGTTCGACTCGCCGCGCGATGCGGAAAACCACGGCATCGTCATCATGCATCAGGAACTGAGCCTGATCCCCGAAATGACGGTGGCCGAAAATGTTCTGCTGGGGCATGAGCCCCGCAAATTCGGTACTTTCATCGACCGCAAGGCGCTGCGGCAAAAGGCTCGGCAGGCGCTGTCGCGGTTTGGCTTCACGTTAGACATCGATACCCCGCTCAAGGATTTGCGTGTAGGCGAGCAACAGCTTGTCGAGATCGCCCGCGCCCTGCTGATGAACGCGCGGCTGCTGATCATGGATGAGCCGACCTCGGCCCTTTCGCAGGCTGAGGCGGATATTCTGATGGAGGTCGTCCGTGATCTGGCCCTTCAAGGCGTCGCGGTCGTCTATATCTCGCACCGGATGGATGAGGTGTTCGAGATCTCGGACCGCGTCACCGTTCTGCGCGATGGCAACCTGATCGGCACCCGGCTGGCATCCGAGACTACACCTGCAGAACTGATCCGCATGATGGTCGGTCGCACGGTCGAGATCAACGCGGTTGACCGTCAGACCCCGGCCACCGACGAGGTCGTGCTACAGGTCGCCAACCTGTCGGCCTGGGCGGGTCATCGCAAGGTGCTGGACGATGTCTCGTTCGATCTGAAACGTGGAGAGGTGCTGGGCGTCGGCGGCCTGTTGGGTGCTGGCCGTACCGAGCTGCTGGAGACACTTTTTGGCGCGCGCGGTGAATCCTATCGAGGCGAAATCACGCTGGAAGGCAAGCCCCTGCGCCCGGTCAAACCGCAGGATGGGGTGCGCAATGGGCTGGCGCTGATCACCGAGGATCGCAAGGGCAACGGGCTGATCCTGGATCGGTCGATCGCCTCGAATGTCGCCCTGCCCCTGATGCCGCTGCAATCGCGGTTTGGCCGCTATTCCGAGGCCGAGCAGCGCAAGCAGGCCCTAAAGGCCATCGAAACGCTCAAGGTGGCGGCCACCGGGCCCGAGCACGCCGTCGGCAATCTGAGCGGCGGCAATCAGCAAAAGGTGGTTCTGGGCAAATGGCTGGCGACCCAGCCGCGCGTTCTGCTGCTGGATGAACCCACACGCGGCATCGATATCGGTGCCAAGGACGAGATTTACGATCTGGTCGGACGGCTGGCGGATCAGGGCATCTCGGTCCTGTTTGCCAGCTCGGAACTGTCGGAATTCATGGCCGTCTGCGACCGCATGATCGTGCTGTGCGAAGGGCAGTTGGCCGGAGAACTATCGCGCGCCGAGATGACCGTGGATTCGATCAAGGCCCTGGCGATGCAGTTCCGCTGACCGCCGCGACCCCAACATGAGAAAAGATATGACCGTTATGGAACCCAACAGCCAGACAGTGAAACAGGAACATCCCGGCACCGCGATGTTCATGCGGCTTTTGAACAAGACTAAACTTTATTGGGGCTTGTTCGCGCTGATCCTGTTCGGGGCGCTGACTTCGCCGCTGTCGTCCAAAGGCAACAATATCTTTCTGTCGCTGGGCAATCTGACGGACATCCTGCGTCAGGTCTCGGTCACGGGGATCGTGGCGGTGGGGATGACCATGGTGATCTTCATCGCCGGGATCGATCTGTCCGTAGGGTCTGTCATGGCGTTGGGCACTGTGATCTGCGCCATGCTGCTGACGCAGGAGGGCTGGACGGCGGCCAGTTATTTTGGTGTACCCGCAACGGGTGTGGTGCTGTTCGTCTGCATCGCGGCGCTAATCTATTTCGTGCAAAGCAATCTGAACCGAACCTCGGAAACGGCGGCGACCACCAGTGCGCCCTCGCGGATGCTGAGCCGTTTAGTCGCCGCCGCCATCGCCATTGGCGTCATGATCTGGCTGGCCGGTCAGGTGATGCCAAAGTTCGGGGTACTGGCGGTGTTGATCGTCGTGCCTTGTATCGGCGCTGTCATGGGCACGGTGAACGGTGCGCTGATCGTCTATGGCCGGTTGCAGCCTTTCATCGTGACGCTCGCCATGATGGTCGGAGCGCTGGGTCTGGCCCGCGTCATTGCGGGGCAAGATACCGCCGTCTACCCGGTCTATACTGGTTCGAACGCAACCGAGAACTTCGAAGTTTTGCGCGAGCTGCTATGGGGTGTCCTGCCGGCGCCAGGCCTGTTTTTCCTCGCCGTGCTGCTGCTGTTCTTCCTGATCACCCGCTTTACGACATTCGGCAGCTACCTGATGGCCATTGGTGGGAATGAAGAGGCCGCGCGTCTGGCGGGTATCAATGTGGGCCGCAACAAGATCATCACCTATGCGCTGGCCGGGGGTCTCTCGGCGCTTGCCGGGGTGCTGTATGTTGCCCAGTTCCGGCAAGGTAAACCAGATGCGGGTCTGGGTCTGGAACTGGACGCCATCGCAGCCGTGGTCATCGGCGGCACCAGCCTGATGGGCGGGCGCGGCGCGATCATGGGGACATTTGTGGGCGTGCTGATCTTCGGCTTCCTCAGCAACATCCTGCAACTCAACAACATCGACAGCAACACGCAGCTGATCCTCAAGGGCATCATCATCGTGGTCGCCGTCCTGCTTCAGGAAGGGCGATTTGAAGAGATCTTTGTCATGGCAAAAGAACGCCTGGGCAGAGGGAGGAGGCTCTGACCTTAAATCTTGGCGGACCAAGGCCAGAGCGCAATCAGAACGCGGGAAATCGAAAAAACCCGCATCATGACTAAGGAGTAGACTATGAAAAGAAGAACATTTGGCAAGGGCCTGTTGACGGCCACCGCCATGTCGATGGCACTTTCGGCCAGCGGGGCATGGGCGCAAGACAAGTATGTGATCGGCTTTTCTCAGGTGACGACGGTTGAACCCTGGCGGGTTCAGTTTAACAAGGACCTACGCGCCGAGGCCGACCTGCACGACAATGTCGAACTGCTGATTTCCGACGCCAATGACCGCACCGACAAGCAGGTCGCAGACGTCGAGAACTTCATCCGTCAGGAGGTTGATGCCATCCTGATTTCACCCAAGGAATCCGCCGGCCTTACCGGTGTGGTTGAACAAGCCACCGATGCGGGCATTCCGGTCTTTGTTCTGGACCGCAACGTGGACACCGACAAGTTCGTACAGTGGGTCGGCGGTGACAACGTGCTGATCGGCGAGGCCGCCGGTGAATACGCGCTGGAACTGCTGGGCGGCAAGGGCAACGCCAAAGGCAATATCGTCGAGATTTATGGCGGGCTAGGCGTGCAGGCGACCTTTGACCGGTCGGACCCATTCCACGCCGCGTTTGAAGGCGAAGAAGGCGTGACCTTCCTGCTGGACAAGCAGTCGGGCGACTGGAAGCAGGATCAGGCCTATGACATCATGTCGACCGCCCTGCGCAACTATGAAGACATCACCATGGTCTATGGCCACAATGACCCGATGGCCTATGGTGCCTATCTGGCGGCCAAAGATGCGGGCCGCGCCGATGACATTATCTTTATCGGTGTCGATGGTTTGCCGGGCGAAGGTGTGACTTGGGTTGCCAATGGCGAACTGGCCGCGACCTTCCTCTATCCCACGCCCGGTGCCGAAGGGCTGCGTCAGGCGCTGAAGCACCTCAAAGGGGAAGAGGTCGAGAAATCGGTTGTTCTGGGCACCGAGGCGATCACACCAGAGAATGCAGGTGAGATCCTCAAGAAAAACGGGTTGTAATGCTTCTCCCCGCCGGCATTCCTCCTTCTCCCGCAGAAGCGCCGGCAGAGCAGACAGGGGCTTGCGCCCCTGCTGCTTTCTCTTAAGACAATGGTCAGCAAAGGTTCAGTGAATGTCCGAAACCAAGACCAAGCTACAGAAATACTCGGCCCCTGCACTTGAGAAGGGTCTGGATATTCTGGAGTTTCTGTCTTTATCGGATGTCACCCCAAGCCTGTCGCAACTGGCCAGCGGGATCGGCCGGTCCAAGAACGAAATCTTCCGCATGATGATCGTTCTGGAAGAACGCGGCTATATCGAACGGCAGGACGGCGATCTTTTCAAACTAACTGGCAAACTCGCCCTTCTGGGTGGGGAACGCACTGACAACAGCAAACTTGCTGAATTGGCAGGTCCCTATATGGAGCGCCTTGCGGAAGAAACCGAACTGTCCAACCACCTCTGGGTCCCCAGCGATAGTGGCGATCTGATCGTCATCAACAGCGTGTCATCTTCGCAAAACTATGGAGTGACTGTGCAGGTGGGATACCAGACACCGATATTTGCAACATCGGTCGGGGCTTGTTTTCTGTCTGAACTGGACACCGACGCCCAGCGGATCGAGGTGTTGAAATCCATTGCCCCGAACCAGACATCCTCGGACCTCCAGGCGTTTTCCGACCATGCCGCCGAATGTCGCCGGCACGGGTTTGTCTCGCTAGGTAGCCCCGAGAGCCAGGCGATCAACGAAATCTCGGCTCCCGTGGTTCACGGAGCAGGCAAAATGGTCATCGCGGCGCTAACTATTCCCCACTTCGCCAATGTGCTGATCGACAATCGACGGGACATGGTTGTGAATGCCTTACGCACCACGGCACGCCAGTTGCAGGAAAGTATCGCAACCCGTATGCCCCTGCCCCGCATGTCCTGGCATCAAGCGCTCTGAGGGCACCTGCGCAGATATTGCTGACAACCTGATCCGGACCAATGCCCCGAGTTTCTATTCGGTGGCCAACGCAATCGTGTCACACGGACTGCCGCACTTGCGAATTACGTCAATCAGATCGTCAATTTCCGGTTCCGTCGCGGTCTCAACGGAACCGTCTCGCAAGCTGAGTGTGACCAAACGACTATGCGTCTGCACTGCCGAGATCACCTCGCCACTATAGATAAGCTCAACAGCCTGATCCCATGAGACAGTCGTCGCCGGCTGATCCGTGGTCTCAGCGCAAGTTGCCAACAGGTTCAGTGTATAAAACAAAAGGGCAAGTTTCAGCATATATGACCTCTCCACCAAAAGCCTTGACGTTGTCTGCACTTTAGCCATTCGCGTCAGGCGCTTAAACCTATTTTGGCAATGAAAAGACGCAAAGCTGTCATCTGAGTTCGACCCCAATATCGGATATGAGGGCATCGTTGGTCATGCCGCGTTCCGATGTACCTTACCCTGAACCATCATCGGATCGCGAAACCGCAGGTTGTCACGCGAAAGCTGATCGACGCGGGTGACGCCCATCAGCTTCATGTCGCGCTCGATCTCGGCCCGCATGAGTCCCA
>NZ_JBQFMP010000025.1:0-25092 GCF_056531905.1 Ruegeria sp. K11 | reverse complement strand
ATTATCACCAATACACTTTTGTGGTTCTTAGCCAGCATAGAGTCAAGGAAGTTTCCCTCGTCGCAATGCTAGCACCGCTAGAGCAGGTAGTATTTGAAACTGCCGGTGACCAAGGTTCCTGGTGAACTACCGAAAGAAATTGTCTGGTATTAGTTTTTCGTTGTGTCGATTTGGGGCCAGGCTATCAGCGGGTGGCAGTTTAAGTCGGCGTTTCAGTTGCCGGGCCTGAGTGCGGCGAAAGAGGAGTATGTGATCAAGGCTTCCTCGTAACTAGGAATGACTGGCCGGACGACATTGGCTGTCAGGCGGGGATGTTCGCGCCGCTTCTGCACAAGTTCCCGCGGCGCGATCAAATGGCCGCTCGGTCCCGTACCCTGTAAATTGCGCCTGTGCCGAGAAATCTGTGCTGCGAGCGCACGCAACAAGATTTTGACACTTCCGCTCAGGGCTCGCTACGTCCCCCCCTGCGTAAAAGAACTAGAACCGCTATGGATTGGCGACCGACAGCACCGATCGCCAAACTGTCTCAGATGTCTATGCGCTCTGCAATGCTTAGCGCGTCTTCCAATTCAACGCCCAAGTATCGCACGGTGCTATCGACTTTTGTGTGCCCGAGCAGAAGTTGGACCGCGCGGAGATTTCCTGTCTTGCGGTAGATCTCAGCTACTTTGGTTCGGCGAAGCGAATGCGTGCCATATCCGCTCGGTTCCAATCCGATTGCGGTCACCCAACCTCGAACCAGCCTGCCATACTGGCGCGTCGAGATGTGTGGTCGATCATGGAATCGGCTTGGAAACATGAACCGGCTAGCAAACATTTCCGGCGATTTTACCCATAACAATACAGTTTCTCGCGTGTTTTCCGTCAGTTCGAATTGAACAGATCGCTTAGTTTTGCTCTGGATCACCGAAACACGCTCACGGACGCGATCGTCTTTGACAAGATCGGTCACAGCGAGTTTGACCAGATCGCAGCCGCGTAGCTTGCTATCAATCGCGACGTTGAACATTGTGAGATCACGCAGATTTCCAGCAAGTTCGAGCCGTGCACGGATCGCCCAGACCTGTTTTGGGAGTAGCGGTCGTTTCTGACCGATGATCCGCCCCTTGTTCCAAGCTCTGGGTTTTGGGGTGACTGCAGGTAGTTGGACTCTTGGCATATTTTGCACTCCGATCCACCCTCCGCACCCAAGCAACAGCACCGCGCTGACCACCGAATAGTACAAGCGGCGTGAATGCCTGCTGTCCGATTATGAATACTGGCATGGTTTAAGTGTGTGCATTCGGCAGCTTGAGCCCGTATCGCCACACAGAAAAACGGTTCGAATCCAAACCGCGCATGCGCTTCGTCTTCAGCACCGATTACCGATCGGGTTCCAGGTTAAAAGGCCCGGGTCAGCGGGCTGGGTCAGCACCAATAAGATAAAATGAGATTTGATCAGAAAAGCTGGTAAGACCGTCGTCAGGTTATCAGCGACGCCGAGCTAGCCCGGGGCTTACCGATACGCCATTTCGCCACGCGTTCAACCCCTTGCAGCGTCGACAAATCCGCTCTCCAAACCCTTCGCTCCAGAATGGAGTTCTGCAACGAAGACATGGGCGTTCTTGCGGCACGTCATTGTGGGCGCGAGCCATGATCGTATCTGCTTCGTTGTCGGGGTCTTCCATCAGTTCTTAGCCTCGATTTCTGTTTTGGTTTATACAGCGGCTGGAAAAGAAAGTTTCGAGCCCTAAGCCTTGAGATTGAAGGAGCTGCCTGGTTCAGACTGTCCGATGGGACGGCCTGTAATCCGAGGGGTTTTATTAGGACGAACCGGCATTCCTTCGTTCTCAGCAGCTTGGACAGCGAAAGCATACCGAGAACCGCTTCCGCATCCTCGCGGTATGGCTCGTTGATCTGATGATCCGTCGTCTGCCTCAGAAATGAGCGACTCCGAGTAGAGGTGCCGAAGTTGAGTCTCAGACACACCATCTGCTTCCATGATCAATTGCACCATCGGATCGGCCAAAAGCTGGTCGAGCAAGAACTGCGACAACTGCTTTGAAGACAGTTTATCCTTTGCGCGGGCTCTCTCCAAATCAGTAAGAGAAACGGTCAAGGTACGCGCCAGACCGGGGTGAGATTTCCGTGGATGCAGACAGATTAACACCGATGCTTTCCAGGCTTCTGGGTCCGAATAATCTGGTGGTGCGGAAAGCTCAGTTTCTATGTCGTATTCGCCTGCCGGGAGTAATTCGTCGAAGCCAGGGAAAGAAAACGGCCTGGAAAAGACTGCGATTGTCTTGCTGATTATCTGGTTCATTTGGGTAGTTCTCCTTTGCTGATACTGCTCGCTCGGAGATGCAGACAAGAACAAGCCACCCACTCCCGGCAGGGTATTATCAGTTTTGAGGTTTAGGCTTTGATTTTTCGGGGACGACGTCAGGCGCTTCAGACGTAACTTCTTTTTTCGGTACGCTCGCATCGTTTTCCTTTAGCGCGGCAGCCGCTCTGGTCGTCAGGTCTTTGAAAGACATCATTTTGATCCTTTGATTGTCCGCAACACCCACGAGCCCAGATGGGGTGTGAAAAGTGAATGCGGCTACGTCCAATATAGGGATTGGGTGCCTCATTTACTACGTAGAGCCGTAGAATATGACGGATGGCTGAAGCAGAACCGAGGCGGCGGCACCTTGGCGCGCTACCTTCGATTCGAGTATGGGCGATCAGTGTTCGCTGCGTTGCAGTCAACCAAAGCGCTATCACCATGGAAGACCTTTGCTACATCGGGCGCAGCCATGCAGCGCGAGAGCGCGCAATAGTTCAATTTCAGCTTCACCTCGCCACCAGGGCGAAGCAGAAAATTGGTGTTTTCAACAACGATATGATCACTGGTGGCTCCGACGAACGTGACGCCAGCAGGGAATATTAGACCCGCCGCATCAGTGTCCTGGAGTCCAATCGCAAGGATCGACCGAGTATTCGAAGGACTGTCTAAAGTCACACACTGCATTGAAGGTATAGGATAATTCAATTGCAAGGGATTTGGATTTGATTTGGTCTTCGTTTCGATCACTTCCGCCCAAAGCGTGAAAACATCTGTGTAAAGCCCGTCGATCGCGTACCCCGAAACGGGATCGGTACCCAGCAGGATGGCCTCACCCAGACGCAGGTTGTTGATTTTTCCAGTCGCCCCCTTGCCAAGCGCCCATGGCAAACTGGCTGAGCCGCCGCCTGACACTGTTTCCAGAGCGGGTCCATTTGCAAGTTCGGTGCCGACGGCAAGCGACGAAAGCAATTCCATTGCTCCTGCAGAGGGTGCCACATGACCCAGACAGGCAAAATTTGCACCAATCCCCTTCAGAGAAATCCCTTCCATTCTAAGAATTTGAGACACAGTGCTTTCAATGTGTTCAGGCAAGATGCCTTCCCGCATATCCCCCATTTCCACCATCAGGATAATATTGTGAGTAATGTTCTTTCCCAGCGCACTCATGGCCAGGCTTGCGATAATGTCCATCTCAGTGTTGAAGCTGACATCGCAGTTATCAAGGACTTGCGCGACCTGGCTCAGCATGGGCGTTCGGATCAAGGATATAGAGCACGAGATTCCAGCATCGCGCATACGCATGATATTGCTGATCCGCGCGTCCGCCAGCCCTGTCGCGCCACCTTCAAGCATAGCATTCGCAATCTCAGGATGACCGCACACGGCTTTTGTCACACCTGTCACCGTAATGCCGCGGGGTCTAAGGTGGTCGACCAGGAACCGTGTGTTGTACCGAATTTTGTCCAGATCAACGTCGATACGCAGCTTACTCATTCAATCGTCGTAGCACGTACGGGTTGCAAGCGCGGAAAGGCAGATAGAACCATAGTCACCAAGTTTTTTGGAGGACGGTTCAATGCGTCAGTGACCGGGAGATACAATTTGCAGTTGTAGTCTGTGATGGCCTTTGAAATCTCGACTTCATTCATTCCTTCATGGTTGATCGTCATGCCAATCACTTCTGTGTCTGCAAAAGACTCGATCAGGGTGATTTCATCGCAAGGGTCGGGCATAGTCATGTTGGGGAAATCACATCGACGTTTTCGTTTAGGCGCGTGTTGAAGAATAACTGCATGTGGCTGACTGCCTCGCAGAATGAAGGCTGATGTGCAAAAGGCCGGATGGCTTAGCGCGCCCTGGCCCTCGATCACTATGACATCCGGGTGTTCATCTTCAGATGCTGCAACAACAGCGCGCTCAAGCTCGCCACAGCAAAATTGCGGCGGCACCGAATCCATCGCGACACCATACTTGGCGCCCTGCATCAATCCTGTCTGGCCGGTACCGACCAAAACTGTTTTGATCCCATGCGCGTTAAGGGCACTTGTCAGGATTGTCGCGGTTGTACGCTTTCCAATTGCACAATCGGTGCCGAACACCGCGATGCGGATCGCCTGGACGTCTCCAACACTGCCATCTAACAGGCGCAGGTCGCGATTAGGCCGCGGCTTGCGAATGTCGCGTATCGTGACATCGTGAATTTTGGCAAATCCAGCGAGCTCTTTGTCATCGCAAAGAAATTCATGCAGCCCACTGACGATGTTCATTCCGAGCGTTATCGCATCCACAACAGCTTCGCGATCTTCAAGGGACATTCTGCCGCTGGCCGGCGCCATTCCGTAAATAAACGTGTCGGGGATCGTAGCTTCATTAGCGACGGCGGCATCAAGATCATCGAAGATGGGAACCTGATTTGCGACATTATCAAGCACTTTGCCACTGTCACAACCGCCATACGTGCTGTCGATCACCGAAAGAACGCGATAGGCCTGTGAATGTCGAACGAGACCATTAGCCGTCTTGCCATCGATCTTTGCGAAGTTTCCTTCGCAATACACAATTGCAGTCGGTGTATCTGTCACAAGTGTCTTGCGGTGAAGCTCTGGAAAAACTGCTTGTTCAGGCGGCAGCTTTTGCTCATTGCTGGCAATGAACTTCCTGTCATCCGACGCAATGGGTAGGGGTTTCATATCTGTTCCTTTTGGGAGTGTGAAACGCGCCGTCCTTGGTAAGAACGGGCACAAATTGTGAAGTTTGGAAAAATGGACTCTCTGCCTGAAACCTCACTTGTTCAGAACACACTGACCTTCTGACTGATGATAATTTCTGTGGCATTCCCACCTATTACCGGATCGGTCGATATGGGCATTTTCTGGTAACTCGATTGCATTGCAGCGATCACCGGACGCCTCGTAACCACGTTCGCATTTCCATCCAACTCCATGGATCGCGTCATCGTAGAAAGCATTTTCAGGCACAAAAACGGTATCGCACCTTCCGTCGCGCTCAAAATATCCACGCTCGCACGTCCACGGACGCCCGCTGGTTGATGCGTTCAGAAAAGCATTTTCCGGAACTGCTACTGCCACGCATGCTTCTCCGTCGATTTCGTAGCCACGGTTGCAACGCCATGTAGATCCATAAGTGCTGTTCGTCAGATAAGCATTTTCCGGCACCACGATTTTTTGGCAGCTATCGTCTACTTTTGTGTACCCCCGCAGGCACCGCCACCTCTCACCTGATGGATCGAGATATCCACCCTCAGGCACAATCACTTCAGTGCATGAGGTGCCGCCAACTTCAACAAAGCCATGCATACATGCCCACCCTGAGCCATAGGTTCTGTTTGTAGGGTAGGCATTTCCCGGCACGACAATGGCCACGCATTCTTCGCCTTTCAACCGATAGGACAAATCGCATTCCCAACCGTCGCCATACTTTTTGGGATGCGCGTTATCCGGGATCGAATTTGTTTCGGCCGAGGCGGGACTTGATGAGATAAAGGAGCCCGTCAAGCAACTGAAAACGCCAACAAACAGCGCCGTCATAAAGTGAGAGTAAAACCGGTACTGATTTTTTCGATTTGCCCTGATGCAAACGGCGTTGTCCGAATGTTGAGTGATTGTGTTACGATCCATCCAGGTTCAGCCCCTCGATACAGGCCTGTGCCAGATCTTTGTTAGGAGTTTGAGATCCCGGCACCGTTGCCCAGCCAGCCGCCATGACGGCATCCTTCTGCTTGAAAGAAGAAGCCTCTTTGATCGTCGTTATTTTTTCGGCGCGTTGGGCGTCAGTTCTCGCCATGTCGACGCAGACCGGAACCAACGCAGCGATTACATTGTCGCGGGACATGGCGTTGGCCATCTTGTCCGCGCTACCGCCGGTCATCCATCCACCCCAAGAAAATCCAACAACCCCTACGAAAACCCCTCCGATCAGGGCACCGTAGATTCCGGGTTTAAGCCATTCGGGCGTGTTCATAATCTATTCCTCCTGCGGGGAAAGCGCCGCATCGCTGTCATCGTTAGATGTGGCCAAGGTCTGGTCTTGCT
This sequence comes from Ruegeria sp. K11, assembly GCF_056531905.1. NCBI lineage: Bacteria > Pseudomonadati > Pseudomonadota > Alphaproteobacteria > Rhodobacterales > Roseobacteraceae > Ruegeria > Ruegeria sp. K11. Next base: position 18,732 of record NZ_JBQFMP010000025.1, on the reverse strand, counting down.
TGAGTGCCAGTTCAAAATCTTCTGGGTCAATTGGGCGCATTTCCGTGCGGCCTGGTTTGCTGCCTTTGCCCTGAACTGTCAGGTAGGTTCCGGTTATGCGATATGCTTCGAAACTCAGGCCCTGTAGTAGTTCTTCTTCAACAACTACTTCATACTCGCCTGCAGGAAGTTCATCCGGGTAGCCGGACAAAGAGAACGGATTTGAAAACGTCACCAAGGAACTGGACGATCTCGTGCTCACCTTAGTCCTCCATATTGTTTGTTGGATCTTCCCCGCGCAGTCTGCCGCGGAATACGCTCGTAAGCGCCGCAGTAGTACTGGCGTTGTAATTTAGAATAATGAGTAAATGGCAGACGCGCGCTGATCGATGTTAGTCTGCGGCCAATGACCTGAGATTTTGTTGGAATCTCAAATACATTTGGTGCCCGAGCATCAGGTACTGCCAAAAATTGACTAACCTGCGTCAGTGCAATGATGATTGGATTCCGGCAACGTGACATGTGTTGGCGGGATATTTGCTGGCGTGTTCTTAACGAGTAATTAAGAAGCGCAGGAAATCCAGTACCGCAATCGGACTGTATTTATCTTGCGCTTCTTTTTCAGTGAAATCCAAAATCTGCCGAAGCGAATGGCGTCTCTAACCAGGCAACTATCATCAAAATCCCGGCATCGCCGAAGGGGTGAACCTATTGCTTCAACAGTGGCCCGGCCTGATCCAGATAAGTGGGGTCAAAACCGGCCAACGTCACCAGTCCGTCATAATCATCAAATGCCACTTGCCCGGATTGAAAAGTAACCAGCCCCTTCTCCCGCAGTTGCCGTAGGACACGATTAACATGTACGGCACTCAGTCCCAGTGCATCGGCAAGGTAGTATTGTGTCAGTGGGCAGGCGTATCCCGTCTTGCTTGCCATCCCGACCTGAGACAGCCTCACACCAAGTTCCAATAGAAAATGCGCCATGCGCTCACCCGCATCTCGCCGTCCTATGTTGACCAGGTGCTCAACCACCATCGCTTCATCTCGAGAGACCGCCCAAAGAACTGCTGTCGCCAGCCGGGGCGTTTGCGCAAATGCTTCCAGAAGATCATCCACTGCCACCTCAATGGCTTGGATTTCCATGATTGGTTCTATGCTGTGATCCGAGGTGTGCAGCAGAACGCTTCGCAAGCCCAGAAAGTCACCCGGTATTTGGAAATCGACTATCTGACGCGACCCGTCTGTCTGGGTTTTGTAGGAGCAAACCCAGCCCGAGGCCAGAATGTAGGCCGCCTGCTCTGATTGCCCTTGATGCACAAGGTCACGTCCGGCTTCAAAGGTTCTGCGACGCTTGTGCAGGCGGGCCAATACCGCAAGTTCAACCTCAGTCAGAGCGACGAAGTTTGAAAGCTTTCGGGTGAGTGGACTATTTTTGATAGTGCGCAAGTGTTCTTCCTTCATCGATGAGCAGCCCGCGAAACTATCCGACGCCAAGACTGCTTTCGATCAGTTAAGTATACAGCAATCTATGCCAGTATGGTGCAATTCATCGTGGCGCTTCCATGCTTGGACGCCTGTTAGAAAAGGACGTCTACCATGGCTGACCGGCAAGACCATTCAGGAATGGCCGCACTCTCAATTTGTGAAGCGCTTTTGCTTGCAATTAAAGATCGTGAGCTTCTGCCCGAACATGAAATTGTGGGAGTTCTGCATGACGCAGCTGCTGTCCACGAAACAGCGGTCGGCAATAACGATGAAAAGGACATGCACCAGGCCGCCGCTGTTCTGATAAACAAGATCATTGCTTCCGGCTATCGCGTTCGGCAGTAACGTTAATTTCCTGTCAGAAAAACAAGATTACGCTCGTCAAAAAAGCATAACAACAAATAGAAGCACTATTGGTGCTTCATTCCCGATCAATTCAAACACGAAGCAAGAACCAAAGATCCAATCTCTGCAATATCTCATCTTAATGAAAAATTCCACGACCGCGAATTACTCCCTCTTCCCCGCCACCTGCATGAGCCACAACGAGAATTTGCTTACTGGCTGAAGGCCCGCATGGCCTGTCCTGCTGCACTGCCTGCGACAACGCAAACGTTGGCTTTGTTCGGCGTCTAAGTTGCTGATCCTATGTGCCTCGAAACTACAGTTTGATAGTATCGCATCATCATAGCTTTGAATGACCGGTCTGGCGACAACAGCTGCAACGCAGCGATGAATGTGCTGCGACAGCAAATCAATGCTGCGTCAGCAATTGCCGCAATCGCACAAGTCCGGTTTGTCCGCGTTGCTGTCATGAGATCCCTCGGAATGCTGCGCTGGCCACCAAGGTCCGCTCTGGGGAAGCTGCGCCGCAGCGACTGACAACTTGGCCAATGTCTCCTTTGGGCCGTCCTTGCTATGCCATGTCGGCACGAGTTCGTGGATGCTGCGCCGACATCGAGGTCAGCAATGAGCCCGATGATGACATTGGTATTCTTTCCGCCTAGCTTGCAGGTCATGCACGAGTTGGAGGGATTACTATGTCGACGCCAGAAAGTAGGCTAGAAGAATTGGGCTTGAAATTGCCTGCGCCTACCAAGTTACCGGATGGCCTGCACATACCCTTCGAATTTGTTAATGTCAGAGGTGACCGAGCAATTTTCTCAGGTCACCCAAAAAACGCAATGGATGGTAGTCTGGCCGGGCCCTTTGGAGTTGTCGGAGTCGAAATTACTACGGATCAAGCGTATGCTGAGGCCCGCGAAGTGACGCTAACGGTACTGGCTAACCTGAAAGCAGAAATCGGCGAGCTGTCAAAAATTGTTGGATGGGTCCGCGTCTTTGGTATGGTGACATCTGCGCCCGGATACTCGGATCAACATATTGTGGTAAATGGCTTTAGCGATTTGATCATTGAGGTATTCGGCCCAGACATCGGTCGCCATGCGCGTTCTGCTATCGGTGTGTCTGGACTCCCGCTCGGGTTCGCAATGGAAATTGAGGGCGAAGTCATGATCTCTGCCTGACAATCCTGCGACGGCATAGTCCGCGAGTTTCGCTTTGGAAATTGCGCGGTCTCGCGAACGCAGCGAATGTCCGAAATGCGGGCTGCGACTGCAGCAATTGAGGTGCAAAGCGAGTGACCGGTTTGGGCCGATGTGCAGCCTTAGATTGGAGGCAGCCGCATCAGGTGGCCGGGCCAAAGGGCAACAAAGGGCCGCTCTAAGAAATTCATGCTCCTCGCAAAAGCCAGTCGCTGTCTCGGGCAGTGAAGTGTGTTCTAAGGCGTGATTCCAGAACAGCAAGATCTGCCTCGCGAATGTACTCCGACGCGTCATCTGCCGATCTAAAGAACTGTGCATTGTCTTTGAACATTCGGTCCTTGCTCGTGGGAAAATATTTGTCAGCATTCTCTGCCATGGTGTTTCGACGTGTACGGTCAAGTATTTTCCTAAGTTCGAGGTCTGTCAGGTCGAGGCCGAGATGCTGCTGCAAGGTATTCACCGTTCCCCGCGCATCCGAAACCAATTCGGAATAGTGAAGGATCAAACTTGCCGAATCCCTAGCACACTGTAGGTAGTGCCTGAGTGAGGATAACGTCACACCGCCGAAACGCTCCGGCTGTAATGGAGCACTTAGAAATCTCTCGAAGGCGACCTTCCATGGTCCCGCGTTTGGATGATCAGGTATCGGGGTCACCATATTTTTCAAATGCCGCCGCATCGAAAGAAAGGCTGCGCCCGGATTGCGGAACACGGCGACGTAATTAACACCGTCGATGATCGGGATGCCATCCAGTGGCGTATGCGTTTTAAACAGGCGCCGTCCAGGCCCCGTCGGGGCAGCTTGAGCGCCCAAATGGTCAATCCAGGGCGCATTGTTAGAGAGGTCGTCAAACTCTGTGTCCGCCCCATTGAGGAGCAGATAGGCTATCGCCAAGGTCCAAGTTGTTCCGCATTTCGGAGGGGTGCTGACCACGATATCGCCCTGACGCAATTGCATCCGGGTCCAATGATGGCTGTCAAACAAGCCGCCCTGATAACGTTGCAAATGTTGATCGAGCATTAGAGAGCTCCATAAACGAGCGCGGCGAATTCAACTTCGCCGCACTTGGGTTCAACGGCTGGTCTGGGCCGCAACCTCAGAGAGATAGAAATCCAGAACTGCCTGACCATCGTGACCGTTGTCGGCCATGGCCTTTAGCCACTTCTCGATCGCTGACTGTGAGGCCGCCAGAAGTTCCGCCTCGAAGCCTTCGCTGGCTTGCAAGACCTCAAGACTATTGCCAACTTTGGCCAGCGAGGCATCGTTCAGCCGCGTCCAGATCGCCCCGGTCTTCTCGGCAAAGTAAGCCCCTGAGACCGACATGATCGCCCCTTGATCCGCTGGCGAAATTTCGTCCCACGCGGCGTCTGAAATCACGAAACTGAAAGACGGGTTCATGATCTTGTCGTCGGTGACGGTCATCGATTTTGCATATTGAAGCGCGTTGAATTTTCCGGCGTCCAGCGGCGGGATGCCGACAAACCCGTCCACCACGCCGCTTTGAACAATCTCGCCCATCCGGATCGCAGGCCCGGACACGACGTTGCCGCCACTGCCCTTCAGAACGGCAGAGGTGACACCCGGCAACGCCCACATCTTGCGATCTGTGGCGTGTTTAAAGGCCGTGATCGGCGTGTCGTTGAGCGAGTAGAAATCGCCACCCGGCCCGACGAAAGCGGACAATAGGTGTAGCCCGTCATACTCATCTGTTTTCGAAAGGTGCTGTTCATAAGTCGCCCAGAGCGCCATCGAGGTCGCGCGCGCATCGTTGGACGCGGTAAACGGCAGCATCGAAACCATCTGCCCGATCAGTTCCTTGGCCATGAAGCCGTTGAACGTGACACCGGCATCGAACAGTCCGCCGCGAACCGAGTCAATTTGCTTTGGTGGTGGTGCCAGTGTGCTTGCGGGAATGGAAACCGTGACGCGACCCTCGGTCACGCGGGCGACATCTTCGGCCCAGGGTTTGAGGACGTCGCCACAGAAGAAGTGCTGCGCTGGCCACATGCAGTTGACCAACAGGTCTTTGGCCAGGGCCGGGCTGCCCAAAAGGCCAAGAATGGCGGCTGCTGAAAGGGTGCGGAACATGGATATCTCCTTTTCGAAATCAAGGATTGGCAAGGTTGGGGAGAAGCGTCGCGAAGTTTGGCACGGCGATCAGCAGAGCCAGGACGCAGAGAATGGCGAAGGCAAAGGGCAGAACGCCGCGAAAGATGGTGACTAGGCTTGTTTCGGGCGCGTTGGCCTTGACGACGAAGACGTTCATGCCGACGGGCGGCGTAATCAGGCCAAGCTCAACAACTAGAACTACAATGATGCCGAACCATATCAGGTCGACCTCGGCCGCCATGAGCGCGGGCAGGACGACCGGAACCAGCAACAAGAGGATACCCACGGCCTCGAACACCATACCCATTAGGATGGCGACGGCGGCCACTAGGATCACCAGCGCGGTCGGCCCAAGTTTCAGTTGGTCGATAAGTGCTACTAGAGCAAAAGGCATGCCCGTCAGGTTCAGGTATTGCGCGAAAACGCTTGCACCGAAGATGACCATGAAGAGCGCGGCGGTGATCGAGGCGGTTTCGGAGAAAGAGGCACGCCAGGCATCAAAGGTCGTAAGCCGGCCGCGCCAAAGCGCAGTTAGCGCGGCTCCGAAGGCACCGATCCCGGCGGCTTCCGTGGGCGTAAAGACGCGGAAATAGATGCCGCCGAGCACAAGCGCAAAGAGACTAACGACCGGTAAGGCACCGCGCCGTGCCCGTCGAACTTCGTCCGGGTCTGGCTGGACCGTAACCTCATGCGTGGTGGCGCGAGGTGGAACACAAAAAGCAACCGTGATGAGGAAGACAATCACGAGAAGCAATCCCGGGACGACGCCCGCGAGGAAAAGCAGACTGATGTCTTGCTCGGCGACAAGGCCATAGATGATCAGCGGCACCGACGGCGGGATCATGATGCCGAGCGTGCCGCCCGCCGCGATCGTGCCGGTCGAAAGCCGGTCTGGATAGCGGTAGCGACGCATCGAAGGCAGAGCGACCTTGCACATGGTCGCTGACGTCGCCACTGACGATCCGCAGGCAGCGGAGAAGCCGGCCGAAGCGAGGACCGTGGAATAAGCGAGGGCGCCGGGAAGTTTGTAAAATACGGCCTGCGCAGTGGTGTAGAGGTCTTGGGACAGGTCTGCACGGTGAACGAAAACACCCATCAGGATGAACTGAGGGACGACGCTCAGCGGGTAAGACGTGGCGATGGTTTCCACCTGTTGACCGGTCAGAGTCAACGCACCCGCAAGCCCACGCTCAAAGGCCACGGCGGCGAAGGCAACGACCAGTGTCGCGAAGCCAATGCGCACACCTACAAGACACAAGGCGAGGACAAGAGCCAGAACAACAATTGGCCCGATCATGGTTGCTCCTCCGGCAAGAGGTGCAGGATGGCCGCCAGGGCACTGAGCATGGCATAGGTCAGAAGCACCGCGGCGATCGGCAGTTCAAGAACAAGGCTGCTTTTGTCCCGCGCAAGGGCGTCGAGCCCGCTTGTGCCCAACTGCCAAGCAATTGTACTCAGGCCAGCAAGCGTGAAAAATCCAATCGTGAAGCGGGTCAGGCGCGGGAAGGCTTCAGCCAATCTTGGCGAAAAGATATCCACTGCCACATGGCTGTCCCGCGCGCTGACCAGTCCCAGCCCGCAAAAGACAAACGCACCCATCAGGTATTGCACCATCTCCGGCGCACCAAAGAGCGGGTTACCGAAGAGGTATCGCCCAAATACATCCCAAACCGTGATCACCAGCAGCAGACCACCAAGACCGAGTGCCATCCACTCAAGTCCACCGACGAGGTGCGCACGAACACTGGTGAGTTTAGTTTGGGCCATCTGCCGCTCCAAAGGGGTTGACCCAACCATGGCAGATGAACAACCATTCTATCAAATAATGAAATTGAACTCTTCTATAACCAAATGACATGCAGATAGACCCACGCCACCTCGTCCAACTCGCCGTTATCATCGACAAGGCCAGCTTTACGGAAGCCGCCCTGGCGCTGAACATGACGCAACCGGCGCTTAGCAAGATGCTGAGCACCCTGGAGCAGCGCATCGGCGCGCCTGTCCTAAGCCAACGTCGCCCTGTCGTCGCCACGCCCTTGGGCGATCAGCTTGCCGCGCAAGGGCGGCTGATCCAAGCTTCGCTTGGTTCGACCAGCCAGGTTCTGCGCGACCACAAGAATGGCATTACCCAGCGGCTCCGGATCGGCGGCCCCCCCTTCTTTCTGGAAGGCGCGGCGGCGGGGGTGGTCAAGGAGTTCACGGACAAATTTCCCACCGTCGCGTTGGAGTTCTCGATGGGCTACCTCGATGACGTCCGGGACATGGTGCTGAACCGCCGCTTGGATCTGGCGCTTGGACCTACAAATATCAATTTGAATGCGCCGACACTCAAGACGGAAACCGTAGCAATCATGAATAAAGGTATCTTCTGCCGCGCTGGCCACCCGCTTATCAGAAAGGAGAGTGTATCGCCGGCGGATCTTGAAGCGCAAGTTTGGATCGGGCACGGGCGATCATCGGTCATTGCTCGCGAGATGAGCTCCGACCTTTTCGCAGCAGGTGTACGCAACATTAACATGGCGGTCGAATCTGTTTCGGTATCGATCCTGATCGCTCTTCTGGAGACGACAGACTACCTTGCCTATCTTCCGCTCTTTCTGATGCGGGACGCGTTTCGGACGGGAAAAATCGATCACCTGCGGTTCGACGGCCAACCGACTCAGACACCGTTCGGATTTATCTATCCCGAACGTTCGGAAAACGATCCGACTATCTTGGGGTTCAAGAAAATCACAGGGACACATCTCAAATCTGCCGAGCAAGAAGTCTCAGAACGGATGACTGGGAGAAAAGACACCAATTGATAATTGGGCAGGTGACTTTGCTGGCGCGGCGAATGTCTCCTTCGACGGGCCGCGTTACAGCGAGGCTAACCATGGGCCAACGGCGGCTTAGGGCCGTTGAGCGAAGCGTCCCATAGGCAGGCTGCACTATTTGAGGACGAGAATGACTTGCCAATATTCCTTTGGCCCGCAAGAACTAGGTTACTCAGTTTTCGGCCCGGTAGCGATGGCTGATGAAATTCGACCGGCGCAACACGCCCAAACGGTGGACACATTGAACAGATATGGGCATCTTAGTACGCCGCCTGCAGGGCCTTTTCGATTCATAGCGTTGGACGTCGAAACGGCGGGCAAATCTATCAGTAGCATTTGCCAGATCGGGCTTTGTTTTGTTAGCGACACTGGCTTTATGCAAACCTATTCTGTCCTGATTGATCCCGAGGGACCATTTGAGAATTTCAATACTGAGCTTCACGGGATTTCCGCTGAAACCGTGATTGGGGCTGGAACATTCCCAACGGTCTATGCGTCCTTGTTTGAAGTTCTGAACACCCACAACCTTGTGCAACACAGTACGTTTGATGAAAAGGCGATGACGGCCGCTTGTGCCCGATATGGTCTGCCAATGATCTCTTCTCATTGGACAAATAGCGTGTCGATTGCCCGTCGAGCATGGCCATCGTTGAAGGGTGCCGGTGGGCACGGGTTGGCAAATCTTAAGAAGCATCTCGGCCTTGAGTTTCATCACCATGATGCTGGTGAAGACGCCCGTGCTTCAGCTTCTGTGATCTTGAAAGCAGAGGAGACTTTAGGGACGCCGTTGTCTTATCTCAGGACAAACCGCCAATTGAAATTCCAATTCGGAAATCCATCCGAGAGATAAACGGACAAGGTCTAAAAGATGCTACTGAACAACGAACTGATCGTCTGTTGTTACGCAGTTTGCGAACTTCGGCTCTTCTGAAGCAGTCATCACAAATTCTGCTTTGCTCGAATTTTGGGGATGAGCTGTCTATGTGGTTAGTTAGTAGCGGGGCAGGGGGCTTTGAGTATGTGACGGGTGGGACCATTGGCTAAATCTTGAAAAACAGGGTATGGGAATTTGCTACTGTTGCTCCGGCGTCCGGTGGGCAATGTCGTTAGATATCGTACACATGGTAAGCGGCAATTCGCGGTTACCTGTGCAATGTAAGCCACTCAGCAAAGCACTCTTAGGTCGAGGCGTGGAGTTGTTCGTCCAGATCAGAAAACGATGTTGCCCAGAATTCTGCCAGAAACGCTGATACCTCCTGCTCTGAGGTTTCCGATCTATTGCCCTCGGCATCCGTCGCTTGACCCAGTGTGTATCGCAGATCGGTGCCAGTGTTCGTTTGCGTCAGTTGATATGTCTCGGGCAAGCTCACCCCAGTGCGCGCCGGATCCTGGATGCAGGTCGAAAAATAGTCGAAGGGCTCCCAGTCAGTGATGTGATAGAAAAAGTCCGCCAATTCGTGAGAGCAATGATATCCCGACCCGTTGCCGAGGCGTCCTTGCGGGCTGTCGACGGTGATTTCCTGTACTCGGTTCATCCATTTCAGCTTTAGTTCCGGCGCCACCAACGCCTCCCAGACGACCGCGATTGGCGCATCGAAATGATGGCGGAATGTCCAAACTCCGCCTTCCTCGGTCAGGAAATGACGCTCACGGTTTGCACGTAAACGTTCCCATGATTTAGCCAAATCGTAGACCATCATCGAAACCTCGCCAAAATGCTCGATTTCCTGCGAAAATGGTTCCACTATGCCTTTGATATCCATGGCGTTTGCAGCGGCCTCGCTGAACAGCGCGTAACTGCGTACACCGGTGGCTTCAACAACGCTCGTCTTGGCCATTCGATGGACTAGAATTACGTCAGCGCCAGAAAAGTCTTTTACCAGGCCAAGTTGCATTTCTTCGAACTGGCCATGATGGGCGATAACCTTCAAATCCAGCCCACTGACATTTGCGCAAGCGTTGCAGGTGCAGGTTGTGTTGGCAATTATGTCCTGCCGACGAAGTGCAAATGCGTTGTAGAGGTTCTCGCAGATGGTCAGGAAGGTCTCGCCGGAGGGGAAATCCTGCCGTGTCGAATATGCCAGAACCGCATCGCCTTCGGTTTTCCAGAAATTGAGCGGATCACCCACTTGTTCGATCAGCACGCCCAGCAAGGATTTCAAAATCGGATTAGCGTGATCCATTTCCGAAGATGTCAGAAATTGGGTGTATCCGGAAATATCGGCGATCAACAAATATCCGGTTTGTGTTGACATGGTGCCCTCCCCAAAAGAGTGTTTGGCGGGATTAATTTTTCTGTTGCACTGGCGATTAGTCCTCAAGGTCAACTGACGCCAGATCTGCGGAATGCTTGCGTTTCACGCAGGGCTCAAAACCACTTCGGACTGAAACTCGCCATTGACGGTCGTCATGAAGCGTAGGCTGGGAGCTCAGAGGCTTAGTAGGAGGTGAGAGCCCGAAGTGGTTGCCAAGTTCACGCAACGCCGCCCCTAAAAGGCGGCGTTACTAAAGCGATGGCCCTACGCCCATCCGAGTTGTTTTAGAGAATGACCATCATTCCAGATTTTGGTCATTCGGGCGATCTTGCCGCCTTCAAATTCCATAACGTAGGCATAGTTGGTTGCGATTTCCTTGCCGGTGGCAGGAACCGGTCCACCTTCACCGGTTTGTTTACCGCTGAATACTGCTGTGGCCGTTACGATGTTTCGTTCGTGATCAGTCGAGAAAGAGGTGATATCGTAATTGCCATCTGGGATTGGGGTCAAAATTCCAGCGGTCCAAGCTGTATAACCTTCGATTGTCGAGATATCGGCCAATGCGTCGGCTTCGCATGTAAAGGCGGCATTTTCTTGACAGTAAGCTTTGCAGACGTTCCAACCTTTGCCTGTTTCGCATGCATCAAAGAAGGCCATGGCCGTTTCGGAAATACTCATCGTGTTTCTCCTATCCCTGTTTCCTTACGTCCAGCGCTTCGTCGCCGTCAGTTTTGTTTGGATAGGTTAGTTTTAGAACATTTATTTTAAAAAAACAATTTTAAAATAAATGAGTGATCGACCTTACTCGCGAATTTCGCTCATGATCATGTCGTAGAAATTTGGTATCACGTGCTTTTTATCGTCGTGCCGCCCATACAAGACGGTCCCGTGAACGCAAAAAACAACAAAGCTTGCAAGCTGCGCCGTGTCCTTGCCCGGCCCGATGTCTCCCTCTGCCTGGGCATTGCGAAGAGCGGCTTTAACCAGCGATTCCACCTCTGCACAGAACGCGCCCACCTGTTTTGCGGCCTCAGGACTTATCACATGTTTCTGCGCAAGGTGGTTCATCATCAGGCAGCCCTTGTATTCCGACTTGGCGGCTCCCAAAAAAACGTTTCGGAGAAACATTTCGACACCCTCTAAATTCGGGTTGTCGATCAGAATACGGTAGCGCGGCCCGATGACATGATCACGATAATGATCCAGAGCCGCTGAGAACAATCCCTCCTTGTCCCCAAACTCCTTGTACATACTGGCTGTGTTTAGCCCGGTTTCGCGGACGACATCACTTATTGACGTAGCCTTGTAGCCGTTTTGCCAAAAAACACCCATGGCTTGTTCAACTACGGCTTCGCGCGAATATGATCTTGGTCTACCCATCGGTGAATATTAAAATGATCATTTGAATATCGCAACACACACCGTCTGAGCAAGATCAGGAAAACCCTTCCGCAGGGTAGAATCTTCGTGAACTGCCACGTTTTGCATGGTGCGCTCTGAAATTCCAACTCGCAGGCAAGTCGTTGATTTGTCATTGCTCCTTGTAGCGAAAATGCTCTCGCGTTTACTCAAATTGACGCCAGGATTGACCGCCTTCTTTATTGTTCAAACCAACCGCAGAAAATGCGCGGCTCAATTTTCGCATCCCACTGCGGCCTTCAACGACCAGTTCGATGAAATTCGCTGAGAGGCAAAGTTCCGATAGTCGAACGAACCTGCCCTGACCTAGACCATTTGCACGAGCATTCGCAGCGACCGCGCAAGTCGGAATAGTTGCAGGATGTCAGATCTGGTCCGACCCGGCATTCAGAAAAGTGAACCTTCGATGGCTATTGGCGATCAAAATACACTTTGTGTGATATTGAATTGATGAAAAACTGCAGCAGTCGAGTTGGTTTGCACAATCTTGCGACCTAGCTGGCGTCTTGAACGTTGATCTGGAACCGCTCAATATTGTGTGCAGTCAAAACGCGCTTAGGCGCAAGGGGGGATTTTGACTAAAGTTTTGTTGGTTGAAGATAATGAAATGAACCGCGATATGCTTTCGCGCAGATTGGCACGTAAGGGGTTCCTTGTCGTTGCCGCGAAAGATGGGTTAGAGGGCGTTTCCATGGCCGTCAGCGAATCTCCGGACATCATTTTGATGGATATGAGCTTGCCGGAAATTGATGGGTGGGAGGCTACGCGGCGTATCAAGGCAGAGCCCGAGACCGCCTCGATCCCAGTGGTTGCCCTGACCGCGCACGCAATGGCCAGTGATCGGGAGAAGGCGCTGGATGCAGGTTGCGACGATTTCGATACCAAGCCTGTAGAACTCGACCGCTTGCTAGAGAAAATGGAAAAGCTTCTGTCTGCATCTTGACGACGCCCGTCTACTCAAGATCGGACTTGCGTCCAATGACATAGAAGGTTCTGGCCTGCCCTTTGCCCTTTATCCTTACGTCCATGGGATCAGATAGCTCAAAGCGATGCGTGACGCGCCTCGCGGTTTCCTCTGAGATCTGGATGCGGCCCGGCGAGCCTGTTGATTCAAGACGGCTGGCGAAGTTCACTGTGTCTCCCCATACATCGTAGAGAAAACGATGCGACCCGATTATTCCAGCAACCACTGGTCCGCTATGGACGCCAATTCTGATGTGCATGGGATTATCCAACTCAAGGTTCAGGGCCTCAACCTGAGATAACATCCGATGCGCCATTTCAACGATCACTTCGGCGTGGTCGTCGCGGTGATCAGGCACGCCCGCGGCGACCATATACGCGTCTCCGATTGTCTTGATCTTTTCAACGCCAAGTTTTGACGCGGTCTCGTCGAAGCTTGAGAAAACCCGGTTAAGGTAGTGAATGACATGTGCGGGCGGCAGTTTCGCCGACATTTCGGTAAAGCCTACGATATCCGAGAACAGAACCGTGACGTTGTCATGACGGTCGGCAATTGAAGTTTCTCCTTCATTCAGTCGCGTCACGATTTTTCGAGGTAGAATACTGTGTAACAAGTCTTTGTACTTCTGCTTCTCCGCTTCCATCTGCGAAAGATAAAGGTGCTCTCGCTCCCGCCATTGTCTTTTCTCCAGCGCGGCGCTGATCCGAGCTTGCAACAATATCGGGTTGAATGGTTTAGGAAGGTAATCCTCTGCTCCGACCTCGATACAACGCGCGACGCTTTCGATCTCATCGAGGGCCGAAATCATGATGATCGGGATATCACGCAAGTCATCGTTGTCTTTCGATCGTTTCAGCACCTCATAACCGTTGATATCCGGCATCATCAGATCGAGCAGAACCAGATCGAACGGATGTTGAGACATCTTTTCCAGAGCCGAATGTCCCCCGTCTGCGGTCCAGACCTTATGCCCATCCCGTTCGAGCCGGCGGGCCAGCAACTCTCTGTTAGCTTCCACATCATCGACTACCAGTATGGTTCCGGTCAGCGAAGCGGTTTGCGTAACCGCATCAGTTGAGCGCATACTTTGAGCAAGATTTGCGAACATCGCAATGGCGTCGTGCGGAAAGTGGTGTAATTTGAAGCCATTGCCGGACGGATCGTTAGGCAAAGACGCAAGCATGTCGATTTGTTTCAGAAGGGCATCCGTATGTTCCAACAGACCCAGCAGATCCGCGTTCAGATGTCGCGCATTCAGATCATCCAGATCTTCTAGCAACATCTCGCCGTAGCCCTTGATAGCATTCATCGGCGTTCGCAGGTCATGGCGAAGCCGTTTTGTACCTTCGTCGCCGTCTACGGTCAGTTTTACGGCCACATCAGGATGCAGCAGCTGATCTACAAATGCGCTCAATTCGGTCGCTGCCTGTGAAATCCGTTTCAGGTCGTTCGCTGCTTCACTCAGGTCCGAACGCCCGGCTTCGTTTTCCAGCAACTCGCAAAACCCTACAATGGCGCTGACTGGAGAGATCAGGTTTTGGCGCAGATTTGCCAGCCACATTGCCTGAGCGCGCTGAGCCTCGGGATCAAGAAAGTCGCTCACAACCTATGCATCCCTGGTTCGCGAAGTTGGCAGGAATTCGTTCAACCGGTTCAGAATGGTTTCGATTTCATCCCCATCCTTGCGGATCAAGGTCTGGACCGTACCATTCAGGCGCGCGCGATCCTCACTGGACAGGGTTTTTGCAGTTACGATGATAACAGGAATGTCTTTCCAGTCCGGATCCTTCCTCATCCTTGCCAAAAATTCAAAACCATCCATCTCGGGCATCATGAGATCCAGCAAAATGACGTCCGACACAGCTTCAGAGAGATGTTGAAGCGCGTCCAGCCCGTTGACCGCCACGTCAATTTGCCAGCCTTCCTTTCCAAGAACGCGGCAGATCATTTCACGCGTAGCGGCTTCGTCCTCGACAACCAGCACCCGTGGGGTCGACACGATCGGGCAATGCTCTTTGAGAGCACTCAGCAGTTCGACAGTGTCGATCGGCTTGCCCAAGTATTCGCTCGCGCCCAGCGATAATCCGCGGGTGCGATCTTCAGCGAAGGTCAGCATGATGACAGGTATGTCGGCCAGTTCCGGGTCGTCTTTCAGTTTAGACAACACGGCCCAGCCATCAATCTCGGGCATGAATACATCCAAGGTAATGGCGTCAGGCTTGGTCTTTCGCGCCAGCTCCAACGCTTCTTCGCCTTTAGTCGAGGCAAGAGTACGATATCCTTCCCTGCGCATCCGTCGTCCCAAGAGATCATGCACCGTCGGATCGTCGTCAATAAGCAGAACCAATGGAGCATTTGGGTCGCTGTTTGGATCGTCCTCTGAATAATTTGTGCCCCGCAGAGTGTCTGTTGAAGGATCACGGCAGACACCCGGAAGGCGAATGGTGAAAGTAGAACCTTCTCCGAGAGTACTGGCGCAGTGAATGTCGCCACCCAGCTGCTCGCAGAAGACCTTGGTGATCGACAGTCCCAAACCCGTGCCTCCATAGTTGCGCGTAGTGGAGGAGTCCGCCTGAGTGAATGCTTCAAAGACCTTGTCGACTTGTTCGGGTGACATGCCAATGCCTTGGTCGGCTACTGAAAATTTCAGTTGATCTGTCTCCTTCGACCGAACAACTGACAATGTGATCTTCGCATTTTCGGTGAATTTGCAAGCGTTGGACAGGAGGTTGAGTAATGCTTGGCGCACCTTGGTCAAATCACAGACCATTTCCCCGACATCTTCGGAGCACAAGATTTCCAATGTGTTGTCGTTCTTCTGGGCCAATGGCTGCACTGTCGCGCTGACATCTTTGATCATCTGGTAGACGTCGAAAGTTTCCAGATCGAACTCCATCTTGCCAGCTTCGATCTTGGACAGGTCTAATACGTCGTTGATCAGGGCAAGCAGGTGTTTTCCGGCGGATTGAATCTTCTTCAAATCGCTCAGGTGCGCCTCGTCTTTCTGATCGATGGCTTCTTCCAGCATCAACTCGCTATATCCGATAATCGCATTCAGCGGCGTGCGAAGTTCATGGCTCATATTGGCAAGGAAAGTGCTTTTGGTCTTATTGGCCGTCTCGGCGATGTCGCGGGCCACGCGCAACTCGCTCTCGACGCGCTTTTGCCTGGTAATATCCCGACCGTAGATATTCGCGTAACCGCCTTCCGGAACCGGCCACAACAAAAGAGAATAGGTCTGACCACCAGCTTTATACTGGAAATCTGCCCGTTGATCTTCCTGCAACCCCTTGGCAACACGTTTGCGCCAACCCGTTCCCACTCGGTCACCAACTTTTAGCTGCAGCGCTTCGATTAATGGAGCGCTTGCCTTATTGGCGTAAGTTAGTTCGCCTTGATCGGTGATACGCATCACCGGGTTCGGGTTTTCTTCCGGAATACGCGCCAGTTCCCGTATCTGGCTTTCGGCCTTAAGTTGTTCGTTCAGCGCCTTTGTGTTCGCGAGCGTCAACTTGATGCCATTGATCGCACTTTTTCTGGTTAAGAGCGTGAGCTGAGTAATGACCAGAACCGATCCAAGTATGGTAAGCGTGTTAAAATACCATTCCAGCGGCCCCCAAAGAAGCATGGACAGCCAGGTTAGAAAAAGAACTGGGCTGGAAAAGCCCCAAGACACCCTGAGCGAAAATGTTGTAGAACCGCCAAATGCTCCGATAAATGCGAACAGGTACAGAACCATCTGCTCGTGCGGTGCCAAATATGGCATCATGAAAAAATTGAAGCTGCCCCATGCTGTTCCCAGGATAAGAGAGGTGATGAGGATGACTTTCAATCGCCGTTTCGAGATTGATTTGGGTCTCGGCTTGTTACGCAAGGCGTAATAGCTTTTCATCCCCATCACATTCATGATCAGCAACATGACCAAAGATGCAATCGCGGGTAACGTCAGATTTGAGGGACCGATCTGCAAGATCATCACAGCAAAGGCCATCAAAAAAGACAATGCAAATACAGGCGTCGTCGATGCAACATCCAGTGCTTCGTGAATGCGTAATTCGCCTTCGTAGTCCTGTTCTTGTTCGTCTTCCACGCGCTTCTCCCCAAAAGCCGTTCAATTTCAGGTCACAAAATCAGGTGCCGCCTCAATCTGGCAAGGATTATCTACGTTGCACTGTTGATTGTGTTCATTGCACATGACCACGTCCCAAGGCTTTGGGTACAGCGGGACAACTCGAGGGAACGGACCCGACTTCAAAATACCGGAACCACCCTTTGTCGCCGCGTCCACAGTTTTCGTGATTGTCCCTCAAGAAGATAAACGGGACGCGCCCGTGCAGACTGTCCACCGGGTCCAGCCAATCCGCGGACCAGGACTTATAGGTGTCACCAAAAAGAGATCCGCCGCATTTTTCTGGGTCCGGGCATTCCGATGCCCGATACAGGTAGTCACCTACATGGATAACCAGATCTGGTGATCTGGATGCGATCTCCTCGAGGATGGGTTTTGACGGCCAGGTGGTTGGATTATTGCAGTTTTGTACTCTGGTGCCGCGAATTCGGCACCCGGTATCCCCGATCACGGCAATCCGTTCCACGCTTGGATTGAAGGTTGGCAGCGAGTTTTCATCAAGTATTATTTTGTGCCAGTTTTGGCGCGCGATATTCGCAAACCAGATGAAGAAACTGGTGCTCTGGCAATGCTCGCTTTTTCATCGCAACAGTCTGACCATCGATTTGCAACAAGGGGCAGTCAGGCGCGGCAGAGATTGTTCTTACAATGATTTGATCATCGGGTCCGAGTTAAACCCAACTATGCAGCACGTCAGCTTTGGAAGACAAAACCGTGAAACACAGCCAAACCCATGCCGCGAAAACGAGTGATGCGGTTCTGGTCAATATGCCGGCTCCTCTTTCTGCAATGAACCCAGACTACTTTACATTGCGCATGCGCTGAACAACGGGTTTCTCGCGATCATAGACCGGGGCTACAGTTGGGCAAATTGTCGAAATTCTCTGGTGACAAACTCACCTAGCGAGCAACACGACACACTATCCGCAGCAGCCATCGTCCAGCTGAATTGGTGGGCAGGGAACGGCGGCATAGGAACAGTAGACACAACAGTCACCTTCCAATGGCTTCAAAACTGTTTTGCACGCTTTGCATTCATAGAACCACTGGCAGGCATCCGTCGACATTTCTTCGGTTTCGCTGTGCCCGCAGTTTGGGCAAGTCAGCGTGCTTTCAAGCGTTACAATTTGATCCGTCATAGTCTCACATCTGCATAATCAGAAAATCGTTGATCCGAGCCTCATAGGACACGACAACCCAAGCCAAACCGGTCATCGCGGTTGTTCCCCAAAGCCACCACTTCAACTTTGGCAATGAACCGAGCCGATAAGACACAAGCCAAGATACCGCGACGAGCGCGGTCGAAATCGCCAAGACATAGAAGCTAGCCGCTGCTATCTTCCCGAAAATTGCCAGCCAACTGCCGCCCAATCCCAGCAGCATCAATGTCATGGGCAACACGCAGCAAGTCGCAACGCCAAGCGCGGACAGCGATCCTATGTAACTGAGGCTAAGGTACTTCTGCATTTCCGTTTCTGACGGCCCTTTTTGTGCGGAGTTGTGTAAGCGACATCCTTTCGTATAACTACTGTAGCCACTACAGGATCAAGGTGGGAAATCTCACATGTTTGCGATTGGGGAAGCTTCCCGGCAAAGCGGTGTCGGCATTGAAACGATCCGCTACTACGAACGCGAAGGGATCGTGCCTAAACCGGAACGCGCTTCAAAAAACCGGCGGATCTACTCAACGCAGGATATCGGACGGCTTCGGTTCCTAAAAAAGTGCCGTGATCTGGGCTTTCCGCTTGTCGATACGAGGACGCTCCTCGAACTATCCGAAGGCGATAGCGAAGACTGCCAGTCCGTTAAGGACTTGGCTGAGCGCCACGTCTTGAATGTACGCGAAAAGATAAAGGAACTTGAGCGTTTGGAAGCGGCATTGACTGAACTTACAGCCAATTGCGACAGCGGGAATGTTTCCTGCCCTATGCTTTCTCAATTGCGTACCCGGTAGTGGAACACTGGGCGTTGCGCGGCCCTTGGCACGCGCGTTGTGTTCGGTCAGAATCCGGGGTAGGTTCGCCACGTGAA
>NZ_JBQFMP010000024.1:0-28682 GCF_056531905.1 Ruegeria sp. K11 | reverse complement strand
CCTGCCGCGCCTTCGGATTGCCGTGGACGGTGTCTGGCGCAAAAGCATCAAAGGCCAGATCGTAAGCGGGATGAACGGCGACCAGCTGGCCCTGCAAATGGGTCGAAAGCTCACTGACCTCAACGCCCGCATCGCGGCAGGTGCCGGTGATCTCGTCGCAATAGGTCTGGCTCTCAGTGGCTTTGTCCAGATCAAACAAGCGCCCGTCGAACGTCGGAATTTGCACCGCCTTATATCCCAGACCCGCGGCCCATGCCGCAATCGAGCCCAGCGAATTGAACGGAGCCGCATCATCCGCAAACTGCGCCAAAAACAACCCTGGCCCCTTGATCGCACCCGGCATATCAACCTCCTTCGTGAATGCAGGCCCTGAGGTGGGCCCGACGGATATAGACGACTATTTGCCAGTTCGACCCGACAAAAACCCAGCACTTGAAGTCATTCAGCTTAACTGCCTGGACGTCCTAACACTTGCTCAAATTACACGATCGTTTCCACCATCCAGCGGGATTTGCGCGCCGGTTGTACGACGAAAGTTCTCGCCGACAAGTGCGAGCGCTGCTTTGGCGACATGCTCTGACGTGATCTCGGATTTCATCAAGTTGCGTGTTTTGTATTCTTCAACTGTCAGGCCGTAGCGCCTAGCGGATCGCTCCAGCGCCTCGTCTGTCCAAAGGTCTGTGTCGAAAGCAGCATCAGGATGCAGGGCGTTGACAGTCACCCCGGCTTCGGCCAACTCCAGTGCCAGAACGCGCATCAGTTGGGTCAACCCGGCCTTGGCCACCGAATAAGCCGAGGCCCCCGCCCCCGGAGCCGGCACATTGCGCGACGCCATAAACAGGATCGACGGGTCAAAGCCCTGCCGCAGATAGGGCACGGCGGCGCGCGACAGGATCATGTGGGCGTCCAGATTGACGCGCATGGATTTGGCCCAGCTTTCGTCGTCCATATCCTCGACCTGCGCACCCGCGGTGAAAATACCCGCGTTCGACACCAGAATATCCAGCCCACCATAGGCTTGCACGACAGCGTCCAATTCAGCCTCGACCGCAGCTCGGTCAGTGGCGTCAACCACCGCTCCCGAAAGCCCGAAACCGGACAAGTTTTCGACGACCGCAGGGTTGATATCGAACCCGACCACCACGGCCCCCTGCGCGTGCAGCTTTTGCGCAATCGCCCGTCCGATGCCGGTGGCCGCCCCGGTCACCACCGCGATCTTGCCGGTCAATTCGGGGCCTTTGGGCTGTTTCTTCAGCTTGGCCTGTTCCAATTCCCAATATTCCAGCCCGCGCAGATCGTCCTCGCTCAACCCCTGCCAGCCGCCGGTTTCCTGCGCATAAAGCAGCGCCTTCGCCGTCGTGCGCGCCACATCGGCCGAGATATCGGCGCGTTTCAGGTTGGGGCCAAAGCTGCGGATACTGCCCGTGCGCGACACCGCCCAATGTGGGTTCAGGGGCAGTCGCTGCAAATTTTGATCGCCAGCGCGGTTGAAATAGGCCTGATAGTCGGCGGCAAACCGCGCCAGATCGGCGGTGGCATCCGGCCCGATCAGTGCGGGAAACGGTTTGTTGTGAATAACATGCTCGGGCGTGACGGTTCCGGTCTTGGTCAGTTCGGCCAGCCGCCCGGCAAAGCCCTCCGGTACACTGCACGAGGGACGCGACAGAACGGGGAACCCCGCCAGATCGCCCACCGCCCGACGCAACCCTGCCAAAGCCAGCGGATCTTCCGTCAGTGCGGGCGTAGGCGTCAACGCGCCGTAGTTTTCCTCAAGAAACTCCTGCGCGATGGCGATCAGTTCGATATGGCGGCCATAGCTGGCCTTGGCGTTGTCATCGAAGGTAAACAGCCCGTGGTTTTCCAGCACCAGCCCATCACAGCGGTCGAACCCGCCCTCGCGCGCAAAAGCCGCGATCTGCTTGGCCAGATCGAAACCGGGTTTGACATAGGGCAGCACCGCCACGCTGTCGCCGAGAATCTTGTGCCAGGTCTCGGGCGGCAGCATTGAATTTGAGATCGTCAGGATCGCATCCGCATGGGAATGATCGACAAATTTATGCGGGATCACCGCATGAACAATCGCTTCGATCGACGCGTTCGCCGCTTGCGGATCAAACTGAGCGCGCTTGACCTCGCGCACCATATCCGGGTCGGACAGGGCGGGCAGTTCGGACAGGGCCAGAAGCTTGTTCCGCTCTAGCCCGGTAAAGCCTTCGGTCCACATCTGCGCCAGATCGAACCCCGAGGCTTTCACGTAGATCGCTTCAATGCTGTGTCCGAAAATATCCGTCTGCGTGGTTTTGACCGAGGTATTGCCGCCCCCGTGAAGCACCAGTTCTGGGTCAACCCCAATCAGGCGCGAGCTATAGGCGCGCAGTTCAAGGTCCGAGGTCAGCGCTGCGGCCTCCGTGTCGTTCCAACGATTTTCCATCTGATTTTCCGAGCTTATTGCGCCTGCAGATAAAGGACGTACCCCCAGGCAGACAGGATTGCGAAACCGACCAGACACAGGAACACGATCAGGATCGTCAGTGCAGGCGAGCGAAGAGATTTCACGGGCTGACCCGCGTTGAGAAACGGCATCATGTTGAACAGGATCGCCGACAGAAAAGCGGTGACACATCCGATCTGGAACAGGATGTGCGACACAGGCTGAAACACCGCGATCAACGATCCGATGGACAGCGCAAGAATAAGGCCCCTGGCCCGCGTCGCGCCGGTTCTGCTAAGCGTTGCCATCACGCGGCCTCCTTGTCCGATTTGCGGGTGATGCGGATGCCGTCGGCCCCGAACAGGGTCAGATCGGCAGGGTCAATTTGCACGTCATGCTCCTGCCCCTCGGGGCGCCCCGGTCCGTGCGCCAACACCCGCAGGTTCTGACCGTTCCAATCGGAATGGACCAATGTTTCGGCCCCCATGTTTTCCGACAGGAACACCCGCGCGGCCCGCAGGGACATTCCATTTGCCCCGGCGCGGGCCGCAGCGCGGGGGCGAAAGCCCAGCGTCACGTCCGACCCCTCGGATGGCAGCGTCCTGAACGGGTCCGAGGCCAGCCGGATCGTATGACCCGACAGATCAAGCTCCAGCGCGGTGTCATTGGCTGCAACGCAGCGCCCCTTGAGCAGGTTCATCTGTGGCGTGCCGATGAAGCCCGCAACAAAGGTGTTTGCGGGCCGCTCAAACACATCCAGCGGGCGGCCCACCTGTTCGACCTTGCCATCGCGCATGACTGCAATCCGGTCGCCCATGGTCATCGCCTCAAGCTGGTCATGGGTCACGATCACGGTGGGGCGGTCCAGCGTCGCCAGAACCTTGCGGATTGATCCGCGCATCTCATCGCGCAGCTTGGCGTCCAGACGGCTGAGCGGTTCGTCGAACAAAAACGCATTGGGCGCGCGGATCACGCAGCGGCCTACGGCGACGCGCTGCTTTTCCCCCTCGGACAGCTGATGCGGATAGCGATCCAGCACCTCGGCTAATTGCAGGATATCGGCAATGCGGGCCAGTCGGTCGTCGGTTTCCGCAGCGCTCGCGCCCTCGGCCTGCAGCGGATAGACAAGGTTCTGGCCAACGGTCAGGTCGGGATAGAGCGCATAGAACTGGAACGCCATCGCCACATCCCGATCCCGCGCGGGCAAATGGGTCACGTCCCGCGCACCAAACTGCACTGTGCCCTGGGTCGCGGATTCTAACCCCGCAATCATCCGCAAGGTGGTGGTCTTGCCACAGCCGGACGGGCCCAGCAGGCACAGAACCTCGTCCGGTTGGACGGTCAGGTCCACATCCTGAACGGCGGCGAAATCGCCGAAATATTTGGTCAGGCCAGTGAGTTTCAACACGTTCATTGCGGCCTCCTTTACTTGCGGACAGTGCCAAAGGTGACACCGCGCAGCAGTTGGTTTTGCAGCGCAAAGGTCACGATGAAGACGGGGATCAGGAACAGCGACACCATGGCCGACAGCTTGCCCCAATCCACACCGATCTCGCCGCCGATAGTGCTGGCAATGGCGACCGGCACGGTGCGGGTTTCAGGGCCGGTCAGCAGCAGGGCAAAGATAAATTCATTCCATGTCAGGATCAGCGCAAACACCGCCGTCGCCGCCAGCCCCGCCTTGACCTGCGGCAGCGCGATACGACCAAAGACGGACCAGTCGCCCGAGCCATCCATGCGGGCGCTATCCTCGACCTCAGAGTTGAGATCATCAAAGAAACTTTTCATCATCCAGATCGAAAACGGCAGGTTGAACCCGGTATAAAGCAGGATAATCCCGATATAGGACCCCGACAGCCCGGTCAGACGGAACACCAGAAAGATCGGGATGATTACCACAATCGGCGGCAACATCCGGGTCGACAGGATCACGAACAGATAGGTGTCATTACCCTTGAGCGGATAGCGCGAGAAGGCGTAAGCGGCGAGCGTCCCAATGATCAGCGCCAGCAGCACCGATGAGCCCGCGATAAAGGCCGAGTTCGCGAAATAGAGCCAGACGCCCGACCCCGTCACCTCTCCGGTAGCTGACGTCTGGAAAAAGACGGCGCGGAAATTTTCCAGCGTCGGGGAAAAAAACAGCTTGGGCGGGATCGCCAATGCGTCAGCGCGGGTTTTGAAAGCTGTCAGGATGATCCAGAAGACCGGGGCAAAGTAGACGATGCCCACCAGCCAAGCGCATGCGGTGCGGACCGGGCCTGCCTGATCATGGGTGCGAAACGACGATGCCATATCACGCGCCCTCCGTTTCGTTGCGTTGTTTCACCACGTAGAGATAGATCGAGGTCAGCACGATCACGACGAACAGGATCATATAGGCCAGCGCCGAAGCCTCGCTGGTTCGGAAGAACTGGAAGCCCAGCCGATAGGCATAGATGGCGATGGTTTCCGTGGTTGACCCCGGCCCGCCTTCGGTGATCAGGAAGACCAGATCGAAGGTCTTGAATGTCTCGATCGTGCGGAACAGCAGCGCCAGCAGCAGCAGGCTTTTCACATAGGGAAAGGTGATCGTGCGGAACCGTTTCCAGCTTGAGGCACGGTCAATCTCGGCGGCCTCGTACAGGTATCCCGGAACCGAGACCAGTCCGGCCAGCACCAGCAGCATCACAAAGGGCGACCACATCCAGGCATCGGCGATAACGATACCCGCAATGGCCCCGGCCGGGGTGGCCAGCAGCGCAAAGCTTTCGCCCGTAAACAGGCTGATGAACCACGACAACATGCCCAGTGTAGGGTCGTAGAACAGTTTGAAGAAAATCGCGACCGACACGAACGACAGCATCATCGGCGTCAGCACGAACATCAGCGCCAGCCGTCGCATCGGGAACTTCTTGGCAAACAGCAACGCCAGCCCGAACCCGACCAGCAATTGCAGCGCGACCGAAGAACTGACAATCAGACCGGTAGTCACGAATCTCTCCCACACACGATCATCGCCCAGCAGGTCGGTGTAATTCTCAAGCCCCTGAAACTTGGGCGGTTTTTGCCGGTTGGCACGGTAGTTGAAAAAGCTCAACCCGAAGGACCACAACAGCGGCAGGATGTTGATCAGAAACAGGGTGGCCAGAGCGGGCGTCACCAGTAGTGCCCCGCGCCGCTCTGGCGCGTTGATCCATTGGAGAAAGCCGCGCGTTTCCGCCTTTTGATCAAAAGCGGGCGGCAGTTTGGGAGGTCGTACAGCCTGATTCACAGCTTTCTCCATCGGTTTACTGCAGGCGATCCGCGTCGCGCAGCAGCTCGTCCTGGAATTCGGCCACAGCATCCAGCGCCTCGCGGGCCGAGACCTGACCGGTGATCGCACGGTCGAATTCCTCCTGCTGCTGGGTCAGCATCTCGAACATCTCGGGCACGTGCCACAGGTCCTTCTGCCAGGGCAGAGACTTGCGATAGGTCGCATTCCAAGGCGCCCAGCTGTCATAATCGGGGTTTTCCAGAACCGAGGTCAGGCCCGATTGCCCACCCGCTTTGACAGCGGCGACCTGCGTGTCCTCAGAGAGCCACCATTTGACCAGATCCAGCGCCTCGGCGACGACCAGATCATCGTTCCATGTGGTCAGAACAAAAGGCTGGCCGCCCAGATTGGCGCTGCGGTCCAGCGCGCCATTCAGCATGTTTCCGGGCATCATGCCAAAGCTGGTGACATCGGCGACCTGACTGGTGGCCGGATCAACCACTGGTGCTGCCAGTGCGGCCCAGTCGATGATGGCGGCAATCTTGCCCT
This sequence comes from Ruegeria sp. K11, assembly GCF_056531905.1. Classification (NCBI taxonomy): domain Bacteria; kingdom Pseudomonadati; phylum Pseudomonadota; class Alphaproteobacteria; order Rhodobacterales; family Roseobacteraceae; genus Ruegeria; species Ruegeria sp. K11. The sequence goes on along the minus strand of NZ_JBQFMP010000024.1, from coordinate 22,470 downwards.
GCATATACAGGTCCTGGATCTCGAAAATGCCCATCTGACCGGTCTTGGCGATCGGCGGCGCATAGTTCAGCAGTTCCAGATAGCGTTCGAACCCGGCGACGTTTTCGTCGGAATTCACCACGCCCAGAACCGGCGCGTTGGGTTCATTGGCCTCATCCCAGATGCCGCCGCCCCATTGCCAGAAAAACGCGTTGATCTGCATGGTCGAGAAATCCAGCGGTTTGCCCGCCTGATAGGCGATGCCGTAGAAGTCGCTGTCCAGCGTTTTGCCTGCCAGCGTTTCCCCGGCCTTGCGGGTGAAGAACGCGCCGAAATTGCCCCAGTCATCCCAGGTTACGCTGTCCCAGGCTTCGGGCGCGCAGGGCAGCGCGGACCCGTATTTCTCCTGAAACGCCGCGTTTTCACCTTCGTCGCAGAACAGGTCGTTGCGATAATAGGTGAAGTAGTTATCTGGGAATTGCGGAAAGCCGTAATAGTTGACGTCCGGCGAATAGTTCCCCATCTCGGCGATCTTGTCTGCGGGCACATTGGGATAGGTCGAGTAGCCCGAGACCAGCGCCGGATGCAGGTCCTTGATGATGGCCTGAAGTTCCGCGTCTTCGGCGATATGGTCATTTAGCTTCATGAAATGACCGGCCTCGATAAAGGTGCCCAGCCATTGGCTGTCGGACACCAGCATCTGATATTTCTGCTCGCCCGAGTTCAGCGAGGCATTCACCCGGTCAAAGAAATTCGGCCACGGGATAAAGTCGATCTCAAGCTTGACGTTATTGCCCGACGGGGCGGTGTAGGTTTCATTGGCATAGTCCTGCATGAAGCGCGTAGGCCCCCAATCGGGTGCCGCCATGCGGATGGTGATGTCTTCTGCCGCGACGGCCGATCCGGCCAGTATCGTCGCTGACAGAAGCGCCCCCATTTTGCTGAATCTGGTCATTCTCTCCTCCGTTGTTTGTTCAGTTGCGTCGTCAGACCTGCGCGCCCTCCGCTGCGGGCAGGTACATGGCGTGATTGATCTTGAGCGGTAGTTGATCACCGATCCGAACCCGCGCCGCGTCTGCGCCGTAAAGAACGGTGCGCAGCTGGGCGTCACCGACCTGAACCGTGACGACGCTGACATCGCCCAAGGCTTCGGTCAGCACCACCGCGCCTTCGAAATCGGCCTCATCCGCGGCGACGGTCAGGTCATGTGGGCGAATAGCGCAGACCGTGCCATCAGGGGCCGCGATCGAAAGCTGCGCAAAGCCCAGCCATGTGCCCGCGTTCGAACGCGCACGGATGGGCACAATATTGACCGGCGGCGAGCCCACCAACTGCGCCACCCGCGCATCCGGCGGCGCGTGATACAGGTCCTGTGGCGTGCCGGTTGCGATGATCCGCCCCTCGTCGATCACCGCGATCTGGTCAGCCATGGTCGTGGCCTCCAGCTGATCGGGGGTGGCATAGAGCATGGTAATGCCCAACTCGCGATGCAGGCGCTTGAATTCGACCCGCATCGCGTCGCGCAGTTTGGCGTCCAGATTGGTCAGCGGCTCATCCAGCAACAGAACCTGCGGCTCGCGGATCAGAGCGCGGCCAATGGCGACGCGCTGTTGTTCGCCGCCCGAAAGCTGATCGGTGCGGTTGCCCAGCCGGTGCTGGATATTCAACGTCTCGGCCACGCGCCCGATCTTTTTGTCGATCTCGCCCGAGGGCAATCCGCTGCGGCGCAAGGGATAGGCCAGGTTTTCGCGTACATTCAGATGCGGATAAAGCGCGAAGCTTTGAAAGATCATCGCCAGCCCGCGCCCCTGAATGGGCGCATCATTGGCGCGCTGGCCAAACAGGGTCACGGTCCCCTCATCCGGCGTTTCCAACCCGCAAATCACCCGCAACGCGGTGGTCTTACCCGCCGAGGACGGCCCCAGCAGCGCATAGAACGCGCCCTCGGGCACGTTCAGATGCACACCTTTCAGCGCGTGCAACCCGCCATAGCGTTTGTGGATATTGCTCAGCGACAGGGTCATTTGCCCGCCGCCTCGATATTGGCGATCAACTCGGCCACGGCGCGTTCGATAAAGGCCGCGTCCTCGGCGGCGGAGTCGATCTCGATCACCGGGCCGATCCCGGACAGGGCGTCATGGGCCGCCGCAAACAGGGCCTTGTCGGCCTCTTTGTCCTGCAGCGGCCCGCCCTCGACCGAATAGGCACTGCCCCCCTTCATCGGCAGCAAAAAGCTGGTGTGCTTTGCCTTTGCTGCCCGGCGGCCAAGCTCGGTCATCATCTGTTGGCCTTCCTCGGCGGTGGTGCGCGGCACGAAGATCACCGGGTTGTGGAAGGCATAAGGCCGGTCGGCATATTGATCCGGCACGGTGTTGGGCTCATCCAGCAGAATGCCCAGATGATCGATCCCGCCCGGCACGATCACCTGCGGCAGGCCCAGTTCCGCTGCCACAGTCAGGCGCGTGTCGTCACAGGCGCGGATGCCGCCGAACATCTGATCGGCCAGCTCACCCAGCCCGTAATCGAACACGGCCGAGATCACGCCCTCGCGCATCATCGCCTCCATCGCGGCCCCGCCCGAGCCGACCGCGTGGAACACGATCACCTCGTACCCCCTGCCGTTCAGCAGCTCGATGGCGCGCATGGTGCCTTGCGTCAGCACACCCAGATTGGTCATGCCGATCACCGGACGGTCAGATTGAAAGTTCAGATCGGCCCCCGCCTTGGCCATTCCGGCGATAGCTCCGGCGGCATTGGTCAGCATGGCGCGGGAAAACGGGTTGAGCCCCAGAATATCGCTGACCGAGAACATCATGGTCACGTCGCGAATGCCCACATAGCCGGACGTATCGCCCGACGCCATGGTCGAGAACATCACCTTGGGCACCCCATAGGGCAGCGCCTGCATCACGGTTGCAATGGCAGCGGTCCCCTGCGTTCCACCCAGCCCGATCACACCCTGCAGCTGACCCTGTGCCAGACGGTCCAGCAGCAGTTTGGTCATGCCCGCCGACATGGTGGCGCTGGCCGCCTCGCGTTTGCCGTCCTGCCGCAGGGTGGCCAGATCCGAGCCACCGGCCCGCGCGATCTGATCGGCGCTGACATCGACCGCGATCTGCGGGTCACCCATCACGCCGAAATCGAACACCTGGGCCGTGACGCCCTGAGCGGCGATCTGGTCCCGCAGAAACGCAATTTCCTGTCCTTTGGTGTCGGCTGTAGCCAGAATGGCAACGCTGGGGGTCATGTTCACACCTGTCGTTTACTGAAATGAAAGCTTGCGAAAATCCGAGGCCGCCTGCGTCACCGCACGCTCAATCGGCAGCCGCTCGGTCGAGGACCCGGTCCAGAAACCGTGGCCGCTGGTGTTGTTCAGCATGAACTGCGCGTCTTCGGGGGTTTCCATCGCGGCCCCATGGCCGACCAGAATGGTGTCGGGCGCGGTCTCAAGCGCGCGCTGATACACGGCCTCGGTGTCGCGCGCGGTCTCGGCAATGGTCGAGCCGTTGTCATACCCGGTGCGCCCGCCCTTGGTGGTGCCCGCGTGGTAGCAGAAGATATGCGGCTGCGCCTCGGCCACGATCCGCTCGGAATCTTCGGGCGTAAAGGCCAGGCCGACCGCCACCATGCCCATCTCTTTGGCCAGACGCAGCATCTCGATCTCATTGTCCAGGGTGATCCCGGCGCTGGTCAGGACCTTCTTGATCTCGCTGCCCTCATCCACATAGGACACCGACGGCCCGATATTCGAGACCGCGTTGGCCCCCATGCGCTGGCAGTCCTCAAGCACCATGCGCATGTCGCGCAGGGGATCATTGGCGTTGAGGCAGGCGCAGATCATCGCCTTGCCCGAAAGCGCGGGCATGATGTCTTCACGGGTGTAGTTCAGCGTCTGCGCGTTGCTGTCCAGTATGGGCCACATCATCGACATCGTGCCCATCCCGTTGGCCCGCAGCCGCGCACCCGAGAAGGTGTTGATGATATCGACCCCCTGCTCTTCCAGCAGTTTCGCGACCAGCCCGCTACCGGCGCTGGCGATCATGATCGGATCACGGTTTTGCACCTTCTGACGCATCCGGGTCAGAAAATCCTGCGGGTCAACTCGCTTTGTAATCATCTTGCTCTCCGTCAGACAGGGCGACCACATCCCGCATCAATTGCTTCAGGGCACGTGCATGGGCCTCTGGCTCCAGATACCGGGGGGGCAGAATTTCAAGGCGCGCATTCGGCAGCGCATTGGCCGTCTGATGCGCCAGCTCAACCGGGTGCAGCGCATCGGCGTTCGTACCGACAACACAGACCGGGCAGCGGATCTCGCGCAGCTCTGCCAGACGGCGGAATGGGGCGTCTGCAACCATCGCAGCCAGAACCGGCGCGTGCCGTTTCGCATTTGGGCGCGTGATGGCCGACAACACCGACTGCGCGGCTTGCGGCACATCCTGCATCATGTCGCAATAATTGGCGTCGGCCTCGATCTTTGCCTGCACCACTGCACTGTCGAAGTCGCGGAACAGCTCGCCGATCTGTCCGATCAGTCGCAGATTCGCCGGGCTGCTTTCCGTCAGCCACGCGGGCCGAACAGCCATCACATAGCGGCATAGGTCTGGGCGCCGCGCGGCGACCATCAAGGACAGGGCAGACCCCATGGAAATCCCGCAGAACACTGCATTCCGGATACCAAGTTCGTCGCAGAACCCGATCAGAAGATCGCGGAAAGCGGAAAACCCAATGTCGTCGGATTGGGGATCGCAGAAATTGCCGTCGTGCCCTGGCAAGTTAACACAAATCAGCCTTACCCCTGAAGAGGCGAGATCAACAAACCCGTCAAACTGCTGTGCCGAGGCCCCAAGCCCATGCACCAGAACCACAGTCACCCGAGATCTATCCGAGCCATAGGACTCGAATTCTATCTTGTTGATTAAATACAATATTCTTCTTCATTCAGGCCAACAACCTGAATGCCTCCTCCCATGTTTTGTGGCCGTTCAGACCATCAACTGGGAAAAGTCTTTCACGTTCAGCGCTCGATATCTTGCACGAACTTCGTCGTATTTTTGAACTATTCGATCATTTTGACTTAGGTACTGCGCCATCTCAGCCGGTATTTCTTGGGGGATTGCCCAAAGAACCGGGCAAACTGGCGGGTGAAATAGCTTTGATCCGAGAACCCGCACCGCAGCGAAATGACCGAGAACGGTTCGGCGCTGTTGGCAATCATGCGCGACGCAGCCAGCAGGCGGGTGCGCAATATGAACTCTTGCGCCGAGATACCAAAGGCCGATTTGAACCGGCGACGAAAGTGGCTTTCCGACATCCCCGCCATCGCGGCCAGATCCGGGACCCGGACGGGTTGGGCGATATTGTTCTCGATATGGGCGACGACCTCGCGAAACCGCTCCAGCGGACCGGGCAGCGCACCGCTTTCCGGCAAGATACGCGTCACGCCAGCCAGACCCAGCGCCGCACCGGACATGTTCAGAATGGGCAGCTTGTTCGTCACCACCCAGATGAGTTGCCCACGCTCATCGGCGATCAGTTCGAACTTGTTGATGATCCGGACCTTATTCCGAATGACATTCAAATCATCCTGTTTGATGGCCTCTGCGATCAAAGGCGGAAAAAAGCTCTCTTCCCGCGCGCCGAAGATTTCATGCCGTTTGGTCAGAGACAACAGGCGCAGACTGGCAATGTTGCAGGTGACCCACCGGCCGGTCGTGCCTTTGATGTAGAAATAGATGTCGGGGATCAGGTCGAACAGCAATTCGAATTGCCGCACGTCCGACCGGGTCAGCGGGCCCTCGACCGGCAGGATGAACTGTTGCGCCAGAAGCTCTGGGTCAATCGGGGCCGGATGGATATCTGAATCGCGCACGATGGGCCTGTGGTCTGCCTGAGGTGCCGGCACTATAGCGACCTTTTCCGGAACGGCATCCGGTTTGTCCGGATCTCAGCGCTAGGAACACGGGGTCAGCCCGTCAGGCACGGTCATCAGACGTTTCGGATTCCCTCTCGGGAAACACGTGCCGGATTGGGCCTTGTCCAGTTCCGCTGACCATAGCTGTGCTCGTCCGCGGAGATGGCCTCAACCACGGATTTGTCGTTGTGTCCCTGCGACAGAGCCTCTGTCATGAACCGCGTTAATTCCACGTCATACTCCGCCACTCGGGGATCGGAATGCGGCGCCGACAAAAGATCATGCTGTTCGCCGGGGTCGGATGCCAGGTCATAGGCCTCTGCCTCACCGCTGACCCGGCGGCAGAATTTGAACCCCGACCCCACCAGCATCGCACCGCGGGGCTGAGGCCGAAAATCCGCCGTTGCGGGTCAAGGTCGCTCAGCAGGGACGGGAATCGGTCTTGCGCGGCAGGCAGGTCAACCCCGGCGAGGTCCAGAAGGGTCGGGAAGACATCCGACAGGGCCACTGGCGCGGTTACGCTTCGCCCCTCCGGCGAGCGCCGGAAATCGCGCATCTAAAGGACCTTGCAGATCTACATGCCGAAAGCGGCTTGAGGCTTTTCATGAGACGTGTATCAGGATGACCTGTTTCAAGTTCCTTTGCGTTGTGATCACATCTTGACCAAGACCCTTTAGTTCGATTTAAAAAAGCACTGGCATGTCTGCGGGGCCCGCGAATCTGGGCCGCGCAGGCTGCGTCAGTCATCAGTGCGCTAAGGGTGAAACCTGCTTTATCACGCAATCAGAAATCCTCGGGGCCTTCCACAACACCAAATCACTCGGCTCACCGTCCTCGATAACCATTGCGACAGCTTTCTTGTCGACTTTGGTGGCAAGGATGATCGGCGCTTTGATCGCCTGCCTGCTGTTTCCCAGTGCATAGTCCCAGGCTGCTTGAAAACTGGTTGTCCACGACAATCCGACTTCTTTCCCGAGGCTTTGTCCGCGATACACCGAAATTTCCCTGGGCAGAAGTTGCCATTCAGTTGTGGGCGTCCAGCAAGATTTCCGGTTTTTAACATCCATGGCATGAACGAACATCGTGTGGTCTATCTTTTGAAATCCCCCCCATAACCCATTCAACAACGGCCAGAAATCAGAACTGGATATCGCGTTGTCCAAAAGCATCTCGACCATCGCATCCGCGCGCTGATCGGCTTCGTAGTGTCTGTTCAAATGCATGCTGATGATTTCGACTGCACTGACTGCTTCGGGTCTCATGATTGCTCCTCCACTCTTGCGCCGGCAACTGGTACCGCTACTCAATATTGGAGTGGAAAGGACTGCACCCTTTTGAGTCTCTGCCAAAAGTTTGTTTGAATTGGCCAAGTTAAGGGAAAAACACCTCGGATTTGTGGCCCGGACTGCCAATTGGAACAGAGCCGGGCCAAACCCGGTCATGCCTCGGCAAAAACGCCGCTGAACATGGCCAGTTTGCCTCATCTGGCTAAGGGCTTAATGGTCAATGACCTCATGCAACACGTCCCCCGTCGCACCCGAAGGGGGGCGGGTTTCGGCAATTTGTGACAGTGTAAGCGCAACATCTATTGTCTGCACAGGTCGAGTTACGGTCTTGGCCCCGATGTTGAACCCGGCAAATATTATGGGAACATAAGTGTCATATCGCCATGGCGATCCATGGGTCACAGTTACAGAGAGCCCATCCATATCGTTTATGAACCACTCGGGTTGGAAAACGACGTGGATATCGCCAGAACGATCCGGGTTGTAGTTATTGAGGATGGCTTGTGTCAGCGCATTCTGCGGCAGGGATGCGTCACGCAAGCGGGATGTCGGCACGGCGTAGGCGACCCCTTCAAATGCCACCAGTTCACGCGAAATGGCGGTTTCCAACTCGGACTGGTCAATATCCTGGTTGTTACGGACTGCCTCTGAAAGGGTCAGATAGGGATGGTCGTATCCTTCGAACAAATCGCCCGTTATACCAAAGCGATCGCGGATACGCGCCAGGGCTGGTGCGGTGTCCCATTCGTCAGGCGACACGTTCCCGCCGGGTATTCCAAGCGATGCAAGATAACCGGGGGCCTCGGGTGCACCGTGATCGGATGACAGCACGATCAGAGTGTTTTCAAGCCCTACCTCTTCGTCGACATAGGCAAAAAGGTCGGCCAGAGTGCGATCCAGATGCAGCAGGTTGTCCTCGTATTCCAAGCTGGACGGCCCGAAGAAATGCCCGACATAGTCGGCCACGGAAAAGCTGACGCTGAGATAATCGGTAACCGCGTCATCCCCAAGATTTTCAGCGTCAATAACCGTTTTGGCGAAGTCGGCCGTGATGTGATCTCCGAACGGGCTGAGCGTCAGAAGTGTTGTAAAGAACTTGTCGTCCACGGTTCCCAGCGGATGCGGAAATATACGTCCAAAACCTGCAAAATCAGGTTCCCATTCCTGATCATCCTTCGCGCCAAATAAATAGGTTTCGGCGGGCTGCAGCAATTGCCAAGTGTCACCGCTAAAACTCTGCGGCAATTGCTTTGCATTCCAATCCTCGACCCAATTCGGATAGGCGTCGTAATAGTAGCTGCTGGTTACAAACTGGCCAACGGCCTTGGAAAACCAAAAGGCTTTGCCTCCGTGCCCTGCCATTGCAACCGCTCCCCGGTCTTTGATCGAGACGCCGAACACCTTGCTCTGCCCCGCCGTGCTGATGATCAATTCATCGCCAAAGGTCGAGGTCAGGATCGCGCGCGGCGAGCGGCCGTCGCTGTTTGCGGCGCGTTGTGTGGGGTCAATTTCGGTCGCGTCATCGACATCCGCACCGCTTGTCAGAATCGAATAATCGGGGTCCTCGATGTTATAGACCGTGCGTCCAGCGGCACGGTCGTACCAAAGGTTACCAACCATGCCATGCGCGGCCGGGTTTGCACCCGTTGCCAGCGTTGTATGGCCGACAATGGTTTCCGTATTCGCATGGGTATGATGTGCGTTTCGATAAAATGTGCCTTGTTCCATCAGATAGCGGAAGCCACCTTCACCGAACTGATCCTGATGGCGCAGGATCAGATCTCCGCGCAACTGGTCCACGGTTATCTGAAGGATGAGCCTGGGCCTTTCTTCTGCCCCGACCGCGAGTGCCGAGACGGCGAGTGTTGCGCAGGCCAAAACGGTGGATAGGACATTTTGTTTCATGGTCTTCCTTCTGCGTTTTCTCATTGTGACCGGACGGCATCGCGTAATTCGTTCAAGGCCGGGCTTTCTGGCAGCTTCTCAAGTGCATCATCAAGTACCTGCAAGGTGGCGTCGCGACCCTCACTCGCCGCGGTGATGCGGGCCAACATAACCCAGGCTTCCTCTCGCTGTGGGTCCATGCGCACAACCTCGCTAAATGCGCTCTGGGCGGCTGGGAAGTTTCGCAAGCTCAGGGCCATGCCACCCAAAACCATGTGGGTTTCAGGGAAATCAATCCTGGACTGCAATGATTGCCGCCATTCAGACATCGCAAGCTGCATCTGAGCCTCGATTCGCTGAGGAAGCCGTGCGATCGGGGCTGTTAACATGGACTTTGCGGCCTCGATCCGAACCATCTTCCTCGGGTCATCCAGCAGGCCAATCAGGCGCTGTAACTGCGTTTGCGGCGGCGCGGCCCTTTGCACCGTTATCGCGGCAGAGCGCACCAATGGGCTGTCGTCTTCCAATAACGGGGCCAGGGTTTCTGCCGCCTGTTCATCGGCACCCTGGGACAACAACCATAAAGCCGTTGCGCGGATAAGATCAGGTTGGTCTTCGTCTATCGCCAGCGATTGCAAATCGTCCAGTGCAATCGACGGGTTGATACGCCCTGCAGCAAGAACCTCTCCGAAGTGAGGTCTCGATGCAGCGTCTGGATGGTGTTTCGCGATTTCCGCTGCCGCCCACTCCGCTGATTGGTCAGCGTGACAATCGGTGCAGGCGTTGGGGGCACCGGTCTCTGCTGCCAGATCGGGTCTGGGGATACGGAAACTGTGATCCCGACGCCCGTCTATGACCATGAAGTTGCGCTCGATCATATGACAGCTTTTGCATTGGGCACCTTCAGACCCTTCGCTATGAAAGTGATGAGACGGATCATCGTACACTTTCAGCGGTAAGCTTGGAAAATCCGGATTTCCCGCGGGCGAATGGCACTGCGTACAAACCGTGTTTCCCTCGCCTTTCAAACCGGCGCTATGGGCATCGTGGCAATCAAGGCAACCCACACCTTTGCTGTACATCTTGGATTGCAGGAACGAGCCGTAGACGTAGACCTCGTCAAGTATCTGACCGTCCGCATGGTAAAGACCCGGTCGCAAGAGAGATAGCGTGTAGGCGTCGTGGAAATTTGTTCCGGGAACCGGGTTCCCGTCACCCAAGGGTTCCCGGCGCGCGTGACATGTTGCGCATTGCTGGATTGTTGCTTCGGTGCCCGCCGCGGCAAAATCGAGCGCAAAGCCATACCCTGCCGGGGGCGTTGTCAAAGAACGTGCAGAACTTTCTGCCCATTCCAAGTGGCGCGACGCCGGCCCATGGCACGCTTCGCATCCCACCCCGATTTCGATCTGAGTGGATTGGTAGAGTTGAAGGCGTTCATCAAACTGCTTTTCGAACCCTGTCGCGTGGCATTCGGCGCACCGACCGTTCCAGTTCTTGTAGGGCCCAGTCCAATGCAGCCCGTCATCCGGGGGCAAGACCTGATCGGGATAAAGATGATACCATTGCTCTCGGGATACATCCCAGACCACATCAAAGCTTTGCAGGCGTCCGGGTTCGGTTTCGATCAGGTATTGCTGCAAGGGTGCGACCCCCGCAACAGAATGAACGGTGTAGTCTTTCGTCGTTCCATCTGCCTCAAGCAGACGAACACGATAAAATTCGCCATCATAGGAAAAGGAGTATCGGACACCGTCATGTTCGAACTCTGTCCCGTTGAAATCTGCAAGAACCGTTTCGGGCGAGGGTTCAGTCCAGGCCAACGCGTGATGCGACCCGCTCCAGGCGTCTGAAACGTCCTGATGGCACTCCGTGCATTGCTGCGAGCCGACATAGTATGGCTCAGCTTCCTGTTCGGGCTGCTGTTGGGCCATACCGGATGTCGCAAGACAAAGCCCGACAAATGTTGGAAGCCAAGGGAAACGGATCATCAAATTCTCCTGCCGGAATAGCTTGCGGGATTGAGTGGTGGAAGTGCGCGCACAGTACCTGCACGAGGTGCCTTGCGACGATAGTGTCGAAGCGCGGCCTCCAACTGGGGCCAGGACGCGGCGTTGGTGTCAATTTTCGACGGGCCGAACAGCTCGGCCCCAATGCGGTCCAAAGCGGTGCGGATTGCGGTATCTTGCTGCGGATCGTCACCCTGCAACCGTTCACGCCAAACGTCCATGGCTTTGATAACGGCATCATAATCCCTGACGCTTATTGCTTTGGACACGGCCGTTCTTGCATAGGCTTCAGAGGCCAGTATACGGGCATGACGTTCCGCCCTGCTGTTTGCCCAGAATGACAAAAGCCGTTTTCGGAAAATCAAGAGGGCGGAAAGAAACGCCAAAACCACCGCAGCGGTCAAAATGAACAGCCGCGCGGTCGTCTCAGAGACCTCGCGTTTGACGGGCGCATCCACGACCAGCGGAATTGCGTCCACCGACGCGGTTTCTACTTTTCCAGAGTCCAGATTGAACCATTCCACGGTGATGGGGTCCGCTTGGCCGTTCCCTCCGGTCTGGGCGAGATACGTGACCTGTTCAACGCGCGTTCCGCTCAAAGATCCTCGCGTTGCGGTTTCCGTCAGAACGGGCTCGGACGGATAGGTGGCGATTCCTTCGATCGGCGGCGTGGGAATCAGTGACGGCAGGAACATAGGTGATGTCCCTTCGACCGTGACGGTAACCGTCCGCGTAACACTGTCGCCCGGCTCAAGTGGTTCCTGTCCCCTCGAAACGTCTTGGGTCAGCGTCAAACTGGTGGCACCGATAAAAGGGGCCAGCCCTTCGGCACCTTCCGGCAGCACGCCCGATATCACGACCGGGTCGATGCCAATACGGTCTTCACGAGGGGTGTTTGTTTCGGGATCGGCCCAAGTTACGATCAAATCCTGCGCGGGTATCTCAAATCGACCGGGCACCATGGGCATGATCCGATATCGGCGGCTGACGCCGGACCATGTTTCTCCCTCCACTGACGCACTAATGGGGTTGGTGGCTCTCTCGGGAAGCCGAACGCTTAGGTTCGGGGCCTCGAAACTGGGAAACAGAACCGGTTTGGTCATCCATGTCGGCACCAGAACCGTGATCCGAAGGTCGGTGGCCTGTCCCGGTATGACCTGTTCAGAGTCCAGCGCAACAGTCACCTGAGGTTCAATGGTGGTCTGCGCCGCAGCTTGCTGGCCAATCGTCAGAACAAGAAGACATATGATCAGTGCACGTATCAATTGGTGTTCACCTCGAACTGGAACCGCAGGCGCAGGAAATCGCCGGTGCTTGTGTCGACGGTATTCATCCATTGCTCGGTGCTCAGGATTGCGGCTTCTCCTTTTGGTTGCTGGTCGGTTTGCGTGTCCGTTCCACGCGCGTCTTCGTTATCGAAAACAACATCATCCGCCCCTATTCCGGTGTCTTCACCCGTGTCTGAGGCTTCTCTTGCGTCTTCGACATAGGCCACAATCTCTTTCGCGGTTTGAAGGTTTTGCGCAGCACCGGGAAAGTTCGGATCCCGCTCAAGCGTCGTCTCAAATGCGCGCACGCCGTCCCGGTATTGGCGGTTCTTGATATGGGCCAACCCTTGCGTGAAAGAGGCCTCGGGCGTGTCGAGCTGCTGCAAGGTATTGACGGCATCTTCATACCGGCCCGCACGATACTGTGCGTGTCCTTTCCAAAGCGGGTCAGAAAACGCGTCCGCCGCCTTTGGAAACTGATTGTTCTGAAAGGCGCGGTATCCTTGTTGATCGGGCGTCAGAAACCAGTCCACCACACCATCTGCGCGCACCTGCGCGGGCAGATATACGGTGACCAGAAAGGCCAGTGCCCGCGCAGACCACCGCATCGTCCAACCCTTTCGGAACCAGATGAGCGCCAGAAAAACGGCAGGAAAAGCCAGCCACCAACCGCGATCTTCCCAAGGCTGCTTACTATTTTGCAATGTGGCCCGGCGGTAATCCGTATTCAAAATTCGGTCCAAACGGGTGATATCCGATGCATCCGGTGTTGTCCGAACGACGGGTAGGCTGAGTGCATCCAGACCTCGGTCACCGATCGCTGCGGGCAACATTGCCAGTACGGCAACCGCAGCGCGCTCGGTGGTATTGAGCTGATCTGCCTCTGCCGGACTTACGCCATCAGTAACAAACAAGACACCTCCCGATTGTTCCGAGGCCAGCAGATCAAGCGACAACTCCAATGCCGCTTTGGTATCGGTGCCATCTTTCGGCATGACTTCCGGTGCCAACCCCTCGAGATAGGGCAGCATGACTTGCGGATCCTCGGTGAACGGCAAGACGCGGTGCGCCGTGCCCGAATACGCAACCAGCGCCGTCCGACCACCGGCCCGGAGGTCCAACAAGTCCCGGATTTTGAACTTCGCACGCTCCAGGCGGTCGGGTGACAGGTCTGTTGTGGTCATCGATGGCGTGACTTCCAGCGCGATGACAAGAGGCCCCGTTTGCGCCAGAAACGGATCCACCTGTCGCGTCCAGGTCGGGCCTGCCGCGCCCGTGATCATCAGCATCAAAAGCAGCACGGTGTGATCGATCGGCAAGTGTCTTCTGCGCGCCGTCGCCCCCACCGTCAGCGCCTGCCGAAGGTGGGGTGCTATTTCGTCCGAAACCGGGTCCGTTCGCGTAAAAGCGCGACGGTTCAGCCACCACAGGACGGCCAACGGCAAGAGCAATATCAACAACAGCGGTCGAATAAAGTGAAAAGCTTCGACAAATAGGGCGAGTTCTGTCGCGACCTGCGCCATCACACCATGCTCCGCTTGCCGCGTCGGACTGTCAGCCACGCCAGGGTCAGCACACCCAGCAAGGACGCCAATCCCAACAGGTAGGACGCAAGTTGTGTTCGGGGGCGGTAGGAAATCTGATCGACCAGTCGGGGTGCCAATTCGTCGATACGGTCGTAAACGGCCGTCAACGCTTCGGTATCCGATGCAAAAAACGCGCTGCCCCCCGTTCGCACCGCGATATCCGACAAAGCCTGCGCATCAACGCGGTTTTCGCCTGACGCGTTGGGGTCCCCCACGGCGATAGTATGGATCTCAACACCCCGCTCGCGGGCAATTTCGGATGCGTTGAGCGGGCTCATACGACTGCCTGTGTCACCGCCGTCAGACAGCAGGATCATAAGGCGCTGTTCCACCTCGCTGATCTCGAAGGTTCTGATCCCCAGCCCGATGGCATCGCCAATGACGGTGTTCGGCCCGGCCATTCCAACTTCGGTCTGGCCAACCAATTCGCTGATCGTTTCCAGATCTTCGGTCAAAGGGGCCTGAAGAAATGCGCGGGTTCCAAAAACGATCAGCGCAATCCTGTCGCCGTCGCGTTGGACAACGAAATCCTGAACAACCTGTTTCACGGCTGCCAGTCTTTGCGCGCGGGTTCCATCCGGCATTTCGAAATCCACAGTGTCCATCGAGCCCGAGATATCCAGAGCCAGGACAACATCCCTGGCAGACCGGGTGATTTCGATCGGCGCGCCCAGATGTTCGGGCCGCGCCAATGCCAGCACAAGTAGGATCCAGATGGCGATGGCCGAGGTCATCTGTAACCGGGTTCTGCGCAAAACCACGGCTCCGACCGCAGGTGTGGTTTCTGCTGCGGCGACGATCATTCGAAAGAATGGAAACCGAAGCGCCGACACCTTTTCCTTACGCGCTGGAAGGTACCGCCAGATGAACCACGGAAGGGGCAATACAAGCAATGCATAGGGGAAACCCAACCCGATCACCTTAGCCCTCCCGCTTGTGGTTTCGAACCCAGTTTCTTGCGGCTTCCAGCAAATCGGCATCTCTGGGCGGCACATTTGTATAAGGTGCGTATGACAAAGCCTTTCCACGCCCTTCGGTGAAAGCGGTGTTTCCCCCGGTATGGTCGAGAAACCCAAGCCATTCCTGCCCGCTGAGGCCGGCGACGTCTTTACGCGGGAATGCCGCCAACGCACACCGCCTGAGAATTTCGGCGACGGTCGCCGGGTCGGATTGCGCAGCATCAAGCGCGGCCAGGGCGTCGCGACGGTAGGCGTTGGCCCGATAGTGCGCGCGCCACCGCAGGAAAAAATAGATCGCCAACCCCAAAACCACGACCGTCAAAACACCCCAACCCCATGTCTGGGGCACCATCGACACAGCAGGCGGTTCTTGAGGCGGGACGAGTTGCTCGATCAAATCGAGCAGCGTTACAGGTGCGATATCGGCAGTTTCGTTCATCTGACTGAAATGCCCATCAATCGGCGCATTTGTTGTAGGCTGTCTTGCGCGGACGACAACGGTAGAACAGGCACGCCCAAGGTGCGGCTCCAATCCAGAACACCGGCAATTCTACCGCGCGCCATCTCGGCAAGATTGCGATGCACAGTCTTTTCACCCGTATCGATTTCGGCCTGCAACTCTCCGTTTGAAATGGTCAACTTCAAGCCCCGGGGAAGTTCGTCGGCAATCGGATCCGTTACCAATCCCAGAACAAGATCATTGTGGCGTGCCAGCCCCCGGACCAGTTTACGGGTCGTGTCATCGACAATATCGAAGTCCGACAAAACGATGATCAGGTGGTCACGCGGGGCGATCCGATTGACCGAAGCGAGTACGCGATTCAAGCCAACAGGCGTAACATCCGGGGCATCCGCGCGCAGCAAGGCGTTTGCCGATGCTATGGCCTGCAGGAACCGGTTCAGGGCAGACTGGCTGCGCTGAGGCCGGATTTCCGCAATGATCTCGTCTCCGAATACGATCCCGCCGACCCGATCCCCTTGGTCGAGTATGCGAAAGGCCGCCAATGCCGCACATTCGGCGGCCGTGACGGATTTCATGTTCAGGGAGGAGCCGAAGAACATCGACATCCGCTGATCAACCACGATCAAGGCCGGGCGATCCCTTTCTTCGGTAAACACACGCACATAAGGTTTCCCCATGCGCGCCGTCACCTTCCAGTCGATCGAGCGAACGTCATCCGCCGGCAAGTATCCACGCAGCTCTTCAAACGCGAGCCCGCGGCCCCGCATGAGAGAGGCATGGCGACCATTCAGCACACTGTTCGATGGCTGGCGCGGCAAGAAGTTGAGGGACCGTGCCTGCCCCTGAAGCCCGCGCAGATGCGCCAGATCGACCGACACCCGCGTGTCCTTTTCCGAGGGCGTCACCTGTTTGGGAGCGAGTCCAGCTCTGATGCGTGCGGCCCGGTCAATCATCACGCGCCATCATGTCAGGGCTACCTGCGCCAGCAGTTCCTCAATAACCTGATCTGGCGTTACCCCCTCGCCCTGAGCTTCATAGCTCAGACCCAATCGGTGGCGAAATACATTGGCCGCCACGGCGCGTATATCCTGAGGGTCCACGTAATCGCGGCCTTTCAGCCAGGCATGGGTACGTCCACATTTGTCAAGCGCCAGAGAGGCGCGCGGGCTTGCCCCCAGTTCGATCCAGCGCGACAGACTGTCACCATAGTCAGTCGGTGTGCGGGTCGCGGCAACCAGATCGACCATGTAGCGTTCCATCGCGTCTGAAACGTGGATATCGGAAATCTCGCTGCGCGCTGCAAAGACCATGTCCTGCGTCATCGTTTGTTTGGCAGCCTTTGCCGCGGGCTTGGACTGCGTCACCCCGGCCTCTTCGTTGCGCACAAGGCGGATCACCTGAACTTCGTCTTCCGGCGGCGGATAGTCCACGAGAACATGCATCAGAAATCGGTCCATCTGCGCCTCGGGCAGAGGGTATGTTCCTTCTTGCTCGACCGGGTTCTGGGTTGCCATCACCATAAATAACGGGGGCATCTTGTGGGTTGTACCAGCAACGGTAACCTGCCGTTCTTCCATTGCTTCCAGCAACGCGGCCTGCACCTTGGCCGGTGCACGGTTTATTTCATCAGCCAAAACAATATTGGCAAAAATCGGCCCGGGCTCAAACCTGAATTCAGATCCTTCGCTGGTCTGATAGTAAACCTCGGTGCCGGTGACGTCGGATGGCAGCAGGTCAGGGGTAAACTGAATACGGCTGAAATCACTTTCCAGATTCTTGGCCAGTGACTTGACGGCCCGCGTCTTTGCCAGGCCCGGCATCCCTTCGATCAACAGATTGCCGTTCGCCAGCAGACCAATCACCAGTCTTTCGATCACATCCCTTTGCCCGATAATCGATTCACCCATAAGGGACATCAGGTCTTCTACCGCCGTTCGTGCATCCGTCACCGTATTCTTCCAAATCAAGCTGTTACATTCTTCACCGACATCCGAAGATGCCGGTGAATTTTTCTTTTAGCTTAGATACGATAACAGGACCGCGTCAATTCGAGCTCGTGTTTTCGCGCAGCTTCTGCAACACGTCACCCAGATTGAAGCTACCTGGCTCCTGCCGTGGCGGGAATTCGGTATACGTCTCAAGATGGCGCGAGACATAAGCAACCGCAGGCAGGATCAGGAACGCTCTGTCAAAGCGCCACATGTCGTAGTTTGCGGATTCGTGATCTGCACGTTCGAACGGGTCACCAAGCAAGTCGAACAGTTTGGGAAGACGCAGTTCAAAGAACGGCTCCTGCCAGACATCAAAGCCTTCGCCGCGCTGCTCGAGGAAGACCATCTTCCAGCGACCATAACGCAGGTTTGCCAGATCACCGTCATCGGTCCAATAAAAGAACTCTTTGCGGGGGCCTTCGTCGACTTCACCCGAGAAGTAGGGCAACATGTTGTAGCCATCCAAATGGACTTTGTAGTCGCGGCCAATAGCCGAATAGCCCTCGGTCAGCTTCTCTTTGATCTGCGGCTCGCCTGCACCGGCAAGAATGGTTGGCAGCATATCCTCATGCGACATGACATCGTTGAAGACAGTCCCGGGTTCAATGACGCCGGGCCACTTGATCATCGTCGGCACACGGTAACCACCCTCCCAGTTCGAGTTCTTCTCGTTACGGAATGGAGTTGTTCCGCCATCCGGCCAACTGAAGACCTCAGCTCCGTTATCGGACGAGTACATGATAACGGTATTGTCCGCGATACCCAGCTCATCGACTTTATCCAGCAACTGACCGACGTGGCCGTCATGTTCGACCATGCCGTCAGCGTAGACGCCAAGGCCTGTTACCCCCTGGGATTCAGGTTTCAGATGCGTGTTCACATGCATACGGGTCGCGGCGAACCACAGGAAGAACGGCTTGTCCGCCGCGACTGCGCGCTCCATGAAATCGATCGCACCAACAAGAAACTCTTCGTCGACCGTTTCCATACGCTTGCGCGTCAAAGGTCCTGTATCTTCGATTTGACCATCGGATGACGTGCGCAGAACACCACGGGGACCGAACTGTTCGCGGAACGCAGCATCCTTGGGATAGTCGGGATGTTCGGGTTCTTCCTCGGCGTTCAGATGATAGAGATTGCCAAAGAACTCATCGAATCCGTGATTGGTCGGAAGATGGTGGTCCAGATCACCCAGATGGTTCTTGCCGTACTGCGCCGTCATGTACCCCTGCTCTTTCAACAGGCCTGCAATCGTCGGATCCAGTTCGGACAACCCTTCTGGTGCCCCAGGCAAACCAACTTTCAACAGACCAGTGCGAAACGGGCTTTGACCTGTAATGAAGGCGGCGCGCCCGGCGGTACAGCTTTGCTGACCATACCAATCCGTGAACATCGCGCCCTCGTTGGCAATCCGGTCGATATTGGGCGTTCTAAAGCCCATCATGCCGCGGTTGTAGGCCGACGTGTTGTTCCATCCAACATCATCGCCCCAGATAATCAGAAAATTGGGCTTAGCGTCCTGGGCCGTTGCAGCAGCGGAAAGCGCAAGAAGCGCTGTAACCGCCACGGCCTTAAGTCGTAACATTTTGCGAAGTTGCAAACTCTTAACTCCCTTGGTGATTGTTTTGAAAGCGGGCATTCTTGTGCGCGCCTCTTGCCCAGAATTATTTTGGGTGGGTTTCAAAGCAAATCACAATTGCCAGCTTTGCCGCATCTTCTGAAATTGTGAAGACGGTTGGGGACGCGACAGCCCGGGATATGATGCATCAGGATGCACCTACAAGACGACCGGCTTCCTGATCACTTGCATAGGAGCTGAGGATGAGCCACTGATTGATCGTGTTGGTCAGCGCCGTGCTCCCAAGCAGGGTTATGCGCTCTGCCGAGATTTGGTGCATCAGCGTGGAATACCCAAAATACGCCGAAACCAGCGCGTCGAACTCTGCTGTGATGAACAAGTCCACATCGAAGCCCGGATCAAGGAAACACACATCAACGTCAAAGCCGGGGCGGCACATGATCCAGAAGTCGCGCTGATCCGCCGCCTGTTCCGGGAAGGTCAGTTTCATCACCACCCGCCGGTTCGGCATTGCCCCGCTGTCAATGCTCAATCGCAGGTTCCACACGAAAGCTGACGGCTGCGTCTTGCAGCTGTGATCCTGAACCGAGGTATTGCGATAGGCCCATTTGCCCAACTCGGTAATGATGGGGTCAAGCTCAACCGCCGCATTTGTACGGATATAGTCGATGGCCCCGTTGGCAGGATTCTCCACCCGTCGAACCAGACCCTGCGATTGAAGGGTTTTCAACCTTTTGGCCAGCAGCGTCGGAGAAATGCCGGGGATGCCCCGCCGGATATCATTGAACCGCGTCGAGCCCCAGCGCAGTTCTGTCAGGATGTGGATGGTCCATCGCGGCTGCAGAACCTCGCAGGCCATGTTGATCGGACAGAAAAGCATGTTGTTTTGCTTTGGCATAACGCGCCTCCCGAGCGCTCAGTTTATTCAGGCGCACTCCACCGATCCAGTCCATTTTCTGTACCGGGTTCACTCCATTTTGTACTCTGGCCGGAAATTCAAGGACGCCGGAAGATGAACTGCATCCATAGGGGAACCTGACATGGCAGCTTCATCCGTCATCACAACCGCGCTTGAGCGCAACCGGCGTGCCTTTGTCCAAAGGCCAAAAGCTGCGCGGCAAAGCACACAAACACGCGCGACCTCGGAAACCGGCTTTCTGACAACCTGTTGTGAAGGCGATTCAGTGCTGGCATGTGACATGCCGGCCATTATGGGTGGAACGGGTCAAGCGCCCACACCCGGTGTATTTGGCCGCGCCTGTCTAAGCGCATGCATCGTCATGGGCCTGCGCATCGCGGCAGAGCGGAACGGTGTCCCGGTATCCGACATAGCTGTGGACCTGACTATGGATTGGGACAATCGCGGCATGTTCGGAATGGACGGCGTTTCGGCTGGCCCGGAAAACATACAACTCAGGATCATGCTGACCAGCACCGCGACCAAAGCGGAACTTGGCGAAATTGTCGCTGAAGGGCTTGGAAATGACCCGTGGCTGATCGCATTGCAAGATCCGCATTCCGTTCAGGTTGATGTGCAGATCGCGCAGGAGGGTTAAGGGATGGACGCCAAACTACAGCTTCGAATTCAGCGCTATGGCTGGGACGCGGCGGCCGCATATTATCACCATGACTGGTCGGATCAATTGCGACCGGCGCAGGATACGCTGCTTCGGATGGCCGATCTGCAACCCGGTCAGGCCGTTCTGGAAACCGCGTGCGGGACCGGGATGGTCACACTCCGCGCTGCCCGTGCGGTGGGCCGGACCGGTCGTGTTTTTGCGACGGACCTTTCTGAAGAGATGACGCGTCAGGTCACACAGCACTGCGAGGCACAAAACATCCCGAACGTGTCGGTTGCCAGAATGGGAGCAGAAGACCTGCCTGTCGAGGATAACAGCTTTGATACGGCCATCTGCGCGTTGGGGCTGATGTATATGCCTGACCCCCGAAAAGCCCTGACCGAAATGGCACGCGCTGTTCGCCCCGGCGGGAAAGTGGCTGCGACGATCTGGGGAGAACGCAAGAATTGCCGCTGGGCCGAGATTTTCCCGATTGTAGACGCGCGGGTTGCATCGGAAGTGTGTCCCATGTTTTTCGCTTCGGGGGCTCCTGGGGCACTGCAGATGGATTTCAAAGCCGCTGGCCTGACGGATATCCACGAAATTCGCCAAACGGAAACTTTGGACTTCGTCAATGCTGTGGACCTGAGCCGTGCGATGATGTTGGGTGGACCTGTTGCGATGGCCGTCAAACGCTTTGACGATGTGACGATGGCCGATGTCAGGCGCAAATTCCTGAACTCGGTCGCTTGCTTCCGAGACCAAACAGGTGGCTACGCCATTCCGGGGGAATTCGTCACGGTCTGTGCAACCGTCCCTGAATAGATTACAACGCTCATGCAGGTGGCGATGCTTTATGATATTCCGCCACATTTGTCATTTCGCGCCATATGCAGACCTCATGCGAAAAAATGATTTTACATCCACCCGGTTTCTCCGCAGCATGGCAGAAACGCGATCCGAAAGACGCACTGGCCGCACGTGACTTATCCGCGACTTTGGCCAAATAAAACTATAAGAGGGACATCATGGCTATCAAATCGGCAATCAAAACACTTTGCCTGAGTTCCACCGCATTTTTAGCAACATCCGCTGTTGCACAAGCGAACGATTGGACCGCTGAGGCTACAATCTATCTGTTCACGCCGGAAACCGACATCTCTCTGCAAACACCTCAGGGAACTCTGGAAGGGAGTCTGAGCTTCTCAGACGCCCTGAGCAATCTGGATGTCGCTTTTTTTGGCGCGTTTTCGGTATCCAATGGCCAGTGGAGCATTCTCGGAGACTATAACTTTACGGATCTGTCTTTCAGCAACAGCACACCGGGGCCCGCTTTTTCGGGTCTTGAGACTTCAGACAGAACACAGTTCTTCAGCGGCTATCTCGCATATCAGGTATATGAGAGCGACAAGGTCAAAATTGACGCAGCCGGGGGCTTCCGATGGTTCCGGACAGAGACGGACCTGACACTGACCGCAGGGGCCGCACCGAGTGTCTCTTTCAGCGCCGATGACAACTGGATTGATCCCCTCATCGCTGCGCGCCTGCGCTACACGCTGTCGGACAAATGGGCCGCGACAGGATTTGTGGATTACGGCGGGTTCAGAAGCGGAAGCGAAACATGGCAGATATTGGCAACGGCCGACTATGCCATCAATGAAAAATGGGTGCTGCGCGGCGGTTATCGCTATATCGCATTCGAGCACGAGATCAACGGGAACGACTTTGAGTTCGACCAGTCAGGACCTGTCTTCGGAGCAACATACAGGTTTTGATCTCAGCCCGGCCGCAGGCCGAGATGCCATGGCTTCACTCGGGGATAAGTCCTGTGCCGTTGCGTGAGTTTTGTGAGATCACTCAGGACACGCGCCGTGCCGGTTCTAGAGTGTGACGAGCCTGCGCCAAGCGTTTCATACTCTCTTCTGACCAGACCTGTCTGAGATCGTAGAAAGCTCCGAAAGACGGCACTCCGTTATTAAGGATCGCATGGGGCTGT
>NZ_JBQFMP010000023.1:0-33003 GCF_056531905.1 Ruegeria sp. K11 | reverse complement strand
GAACCCCGGTCTCGGACGAGCTGTCGAACTTCGACTACTACGCCGACGAGCCGGTCCGCATCACCACCGTACAGGCCCCCCAGAACCAGCCCCCCAAAGAGCTGATGTTCATCCCGGCGCTCCTGCTTCTGGGCTTCATCGCCTTCCTGCAAAAGGGCCGCGCCGCACGCACCACTGAACAAGAGGTAACACCATGAGCAAATCCGTCCTCTGCGCCGTGGATGCCGGAAAACCCGAAACCGACGCCGAAGTGCTACGGCAGGCGGGACGCCTTGCGGACCTTGACAATGCTCAGCTGGATGTCGTCACCGTACTGCCGGATTTTGGCGAGTCCTTTGTCGGCAGCTTTTTTGAGCCCGAACATCATGAACAAGCCGTCGCCAAAGCGCAGGACGCGCTTGAGGCACTGGGCAAGTCGGTTCTGGGCGACGCGCGCAACGCAAAAGTCCGCCACGTGGTGGCAACCGGCACGGCCTATCAGGAAATCCTGCACACGGCACAGGAAGCAGGCAGCGATCTGATTGTCATCGGCGCGCATCGGCCCGACCTCAAGGACTATCTTTTGGGTCCCAACGCAGCCCGCGTGGTCCGGCATTCCGAGGTATCGGTTTACGTGGTGCGCGCGGCCAAAGCAGGGGCATAGCACAAGCCCGATCAGGAAACAGAAAACCACAAGAGCAGAACGAACAGGAAAACCGTCAATCATCACCCGGAGGATTTAATGATGAGGACATTTCTAAGAACCAGCGCCGCGCTGGCCCTGGGGGTTGTCGCCGGCACAGCCAGCGCACAGGACCCCGCGCCGGAATATGGCTATGGGTGGGAGGATAAGGATTCGGTCACCGGTACCGAATTCATGGTCTCTGCCGCCAACCCGATTGCCGCCAAGGCCGGCTATGATGTGCTGGCCGCAGGCGGTACCGCTGCAGATGCGATGATCGCGGTACAGCTGATGCTGAACCTGGTCGAGCCACAATCGTCGGGCATCGGCGGTGGCGCGTTCATGCTGTATTGGGACGCCGAGTCCAAAACACTGACCACCTTTGATGCACGCGAGAAAGCCCCCGCCAAAGCCAAGCCCGAGCGCTTCCTTGACGCCGAAGGCGAGCGGATTCCGTTTGCCGAGGCGATCTCGGGCGGTCAGGCCGTGGGTGTACCCGGCATTCTGCGTCTGATGGAGGTGACACATAACCTCTATGGCAAGAAAGACTGGGCCTCGCTGTTCCAGTCGACCATCGAACAGGCCGAGAACGGGTTCGAAGTCTCGCCGCGTATGGCGAACTCGATCCAATCGACCATCGACCGCGAGCGTTATCTGGACGTCTTTCCCGGTGCCAAGGAATACTTCTTCAACGAAGATGGCAGCCCGCTGGCCGAAGGCACCCTGCTGAAGAACCCTGATTTCGCCGAGACCCTGCGTATTCTGGCCGATCAGGGCGCGAACGCCTTCTACCATGGCCCGATTGCCGAGGATATCGTCGCTGCGGTGGACTCGACGTCCAAGGTGGAAAACAACATCACGCTGGAAGATATGGCGGCCTATCGCGTCAAGGTCCGCCCTGCCGTCTGCGCCGATTATCGCGGCTATGATGTCTGCGGCATGGGCCCGCCGACCTCGGGTGGTCTGACCGTGGGTCAGATTTTGGGTATCCTGAACAACTTTGACCTCAAAGGCACTGGCTGGAACGCTGAACTGGCGCACCTCTATGCCGAAGCTGCCAAGTTGGCCTATGCCGACCGTGCACTTTACATGGCCGACAGCGATTTCGTTGACGTCCCGGTCAAAGGTCTGCTGGACAAGGACTACCTGAAGCTGCGCTCGGAAATGATCGATCCGGCTGCGGCCAGTGAAAAGCGCAAAGCGGGTGAGCCGCCGCGCGATCACACCGCGCTGTTTGCGCCCTCGCAGAACCCGGATCGTCCCGGCACCAGCCATATCGTGATCCGCGACCAGTACGGCAACGCGCTGTCGATGACCACAACCATCGAAACCTTCTTTGGCAGCCGTGTCTTTGTTCGGGGCTTCCTGCTGAACAACGAACTGACCGACTTTGACCGCGCGCCGAAGGATGGTGACCGTTGGGTGGCCAACCGGGTTGAAGGCGGCAAGCGTCCGCGCAGCTCGATGTCGCCGACCATCGTTATGAAGGACGATGAGCCCTATCTGCTGATCGGTTCGCCCGGTGGCAGCCGTATCATCAACTATGTGGCCAAGACCATCATCGCGATCCTCGACTGGGACATGGACCCGCAGGATGCCATCGAGACCGGCCATTTCGTGCACCGCAACGGATCCAGCATGGATGTGGAGCAGGAAACCGCAGCGGCTGATTTCGCCGAGGCACTGACCGCCAAGGGCCATGAGGTCAAGACCGTCGACCTGAACTCGGGCCTGCATGCGATCCTGATCAAGGATGGCCAGCTGATCGGGGCCGCCGATCCCCGCCGTGAAGGCGTGGCACTGGGGCAGTAACCCAGACAAACCAACTAACGGCGGCTCATCCGAGCCGCCGTTTTCATTTAAGGTACAGTGAATTCACCAGGACCGGAGCACACCATGAACCGAGAACACCAAATCCTGCAACACGCCATCGAAGACCGGCTTCTGGACAGTGAAAGCACTGTGATAGGCTTCATGGATCTGGACGGTCTGGCCAAATCCATCGACGATCTGATCGCCGCTTTCCCCGACAATTTCCAGCACACGTTTGCCGTCAAGGCGAACTCGCTGCGCCATGTGCTGATGACAATCGCGCATTGCGGCATCGGCGCCGAGGTCGCCAGCCCCGGAGAGCTGACCATGGCACAATCGGCGGGCTTCGATATCTCCAAGATCATCTTCGATTCCCCGGCCAAAACGATGGATGATCTGCGGCAATGCCTGAAACATTCCATTGCATTCAATCTGGACAATGAACAGGAACTGGAACGGGTCGCCGGGATGATCGAGGATTATCCCAATTCCGAGGCTATCATTGGCTTTCGTATCAATCCGCAGATCGGCTCGGGCGCGATTTCATCGACCAGTACGGCGACCAACACGTCGAAATTCGGCTATCCCATCGGGGACGCGGGAAATCGCGAGAAGCTGATTCAGTATTACCTCGACCATCCGTGGCTGACCTCGATCCACACCCATGCCGGATCACAGGGCTGCCCGCTGGAGCTGATGGCGCAGGGTATCGGAGAACTGGTGGCCGTGGCCGAAGAGATCAACACCCGCAAAGGCGAACAGCAGATCACCCGGTTGGATATCGGGGGCGGTTTGCCGGTCAACTTCGCCTCGCCCGAGGTCAAACCGACCTTCAAGGAATATTCCGACATCCTGCGGGAGGCTGTGCCGCTGTTGTTCACCGGAAAATACAGCGTGAAAACCGAGTTTGGCCGCGCAATCGCCGCCAAGAACGGCTTCATGGCGACCCGCGTGGAATACACCAAAAATGCCGGAGGGCGGCATATCGCGACCACCCATGCCGGTGCGCAGATTATGACGCGCACGGCCTTCCTGCCCGCTGCGTGGCCGATCCGGGTGGAAGGGTTTACACCGGACGGGGTGCTGAAGACCGAAGACAAGGTGCAGACCGACGTGGCCGGGCCCTGCTGTTTCGCGGCTGATCTGGTGGCCAAGGATGTGCTGATCCCGCGCCTTGATCCCAATGATTATGTGGCGATCTACGACACCGGCGCGTATTACTTCAGCAACCATTTCGACTATAACAGCCTGCCGCGCATCGCCGTCTATGGCGTCAGCACCAAGTCAGGCGAGCTGTCCATCGAACTGATCCGCCGCGCCGAAACGCTCAGCGAAGTCGTCTCGAATATGTCGTAAGGGTTCCGCGCCGGGTCTCTGAGAGCTCGCCCGAGCTGTCCCCCGTGACGTTGACCAGTGGGTCCTCAAGCCCGCTTAGAGCAACGTCACGGGACCCGTCTCTAGCGCCGGAATGCAACACGGATCGACGTGAAAAGTACACGGGGCGGCCAAATTACCCGTCCCGATTCCAAATAATATTGTCTGCAAGACTATATTTTATAATGAAAAATTCAGTATTTAGCCAATTACTAAAAAATTAGTTTGACAGCATAGCAAAAAATCGCTGATGCTGATCGTCATCCGGTCTGCGCCGGATCACATAATCTTTGGGAGGAGACAGATGCGGAGACATCTACTTTCCGCTGTGGCGGCGACTGCCGTCATTGCGGGGCACGGTTCTGCTTGGGCCGACGAAGCCGCAGCAACACGTTGGATCGACGACGAATTCCAGCCATCGACGCTGTCGAAAGACGAGCAGATGGGTGAGATGAAGTGGTTCATCGAAGCTGCACAACCCTATGCCGGCATGGAAATCAACGTCCTGTCCGAAGGTATCCCGACCCACTCCTACGAGTCCGAGGTGCTGACCAAGGCGTTCGAAGAAATTACCGGCATCAAGGTCAACCACCAGATCCTCGGTGAGGGCGAAGTGGTTCAGGCCGTTCAAACCCAGATGCAGACCGGCCGGAACCTGTATGACGGTTACGTCAATGACAGTGACCTGATCGGCACGCACTCACGCCTGCAACTGGCCTACAACCTGACTGAACAGATGGCAGGCGACTGGGCGGCGACCACATCGCCGACGCTGGATCTGGATGACTTCATGGGCATTCAGTTCACCACCGGCCCGGACGGCAACCTGTACCAGCTGCCCGACCAGCAATTCGCGAACCTTTACTGGTTCCGCAAGGACTGGTTTGACGATGAGGACAACAAAGCCGCGTTCAAAGAGAAGTTCGGCTATGACCTGGGTGTTCCAGTCAACTGGTCGGCCTACGAGGACATCGCTGAATTCTTTACCAATGACGTGAAAGAAGTCGATGGCGTCGCGATCTACGGCCACATGGACTACGGCAAGCGCGCACCTGACCTGGGTTGGCGTATGACTGACGCATGGCTCTCGATGGCTGGTGCCGGTGACGTGGGTGAGCCGAACGGTGTGCCCGTCGACGAATGGGGCATCCGCATGGAAGCGGGCACCTGTAACCCTGTTGGTGCATCCGTGTCGCGCGGTGGTGCGGCCAACGGTCCGGCTGCGGTCTATGCGATCCGCAAATGGGATGAGTGGCTGCGCAACTATGCGCCTCCGGGCGCGGCGTCTTATGACTTCTACCAATCGCTGCCGGCGCTTAGTCAGGGCAACGTGGCCCAGCAGATATTCTGGTACACCGCCTTTACCGCCGACATGGTGAAGCCGAAATCCGAAGGCAACAATACGGTTGATGACGAAGGCACGCCGCTTTGGCGGATGGCGCCCAGCCCGCATGGCCCCTATTGGGAAGAAGGCCAGAAGGTTGGCTATCAGGACGTGGGGTCTTGGACCTTCCTGAAATCCACACCTTCGGATCGCGCTCAGGCGGCATGGCTGTACGCTCAGTTTGTGACTTCGAAAACTGTCGATGTGAAGAAGTCCCATGTGGGTCTGACCTTCATCCGCGACAGTTCGGTCAACCACGAGTCCTTCACCGAACGCGCACCCAAGCTGGGTGGTCTGGTCGAGTTCTACCGCTCGCCTGATCGCGTCGCATGGTCGCCGACCGGCATCAACGTGCCGGATTATCCGAAGCTGGCCCAGATCTGGTGGCAGCAAATCGGTGACGTGAACTCGGGTGCCTTCACCCCGCAAGAGGCGATGGACCGTCTGGCCGAGGAAATGGACATCACAATGGCCCGTATGCAGGCCGCAGATGAGGCCGCCAACGTCTATGGTGGCTGTGGTCCGCGCCTGAACGAGCCTCAGGATGCCGCTTTCTGGCTGGAAAAAGAAGGCTCGCCCAAGGCCAAGCTGGAAAACGAAAAGCCGCAAGGCCAGACCGTCAACTATGACGAACTGGTTGCGCGCTGGCAGGCCAACTGAGCCAATGCAACCGGGGATGCCGTGCGCGGCATCCCCACCCTACGACCAGTGCGGTGCACTGAACGACCGGAATCCACGGACATGATCGAACTTCAAGATGCCACCAAACGGGTTGGCAATGTTATTCATATCAAGCCCACCAATCTGACGCTGCAGACCGGCCATTTCAATGTGCTGCTGGGCGCGACAGGATCGGGCAAGACATCGCTTATCAAGATGATGGCCGGGCTGGACCCGATCGCCTCGGGCAAGGTCCTGATGGATGGGCAGGACGTCACCAAGCTGAACACGCAAAAGCGGCAGATCAGCCTGGTACACCAGTTCTTCGTGAACTACCCACATATGACCGTATTCGACAACATTGCCTCACCGCTGCGCGTGGCAGGCATGGCGAAATCCGAGATCGAAGGCCGCGTCGAAGAGGCCGCCGACCTGCTGCAATTGCGCCCGATGTTGCACCGCCGACCGCATGAGTTGTCGGGCGGACAGCAGCAGCGCACAGCGCTGGCCCGGGCAATTGCCAAGGAAAGCCGCGCGGTGTTTCTGGACGAACCACTGGCCAACCTCGATTACAAATTGCGCGAGGAATTGCGCGAACAACTCCCCGACTTGTTTGCCGGGCGCGGTGCCGTGGTGGTCTATGCCACGTCCGAGCCCGAAGAAGCACTGCTGCTGGGGGGCTACACCGCACTTATGGAGGATGGACGTGTCACGCAGTTCGGCCCCACAGCAGACATCTATCGCAACCCCGAAAACATCGCTGCCGCGCGCGTCTTCTCGGACCCGCCAATCAACGTGGCGCGTATCACCGTTACCGGCGCGCAAGCGCAACTGGCGGGTGGCGGAGGCTGGGCTGTCTCGGACATGGCCGACGGAGATTACATGGTCGCCGTGCGCCCGCACCGGGTGACGCCGTTCCGCACCTCGGATGCGGATGTCGAACTGACGGGCCGCGTGATCGTGACCGAGCTGTCTGGCTCAGACTCCAGCGCGCATTTCCGGCATGGATCAGACGATTGGGTCTCGCTGGCGGCTGGCGTGCATCCCTATCAAGTCGGCGAAGATCACAGTTTCTACATGAACCCGGCCCATTGCCGGTATTTCGGCCAAGACGGCAAAAGGGTGGCCTGACATGGCACAGATCAAGCTTTCAAACCTGCGACACAGCTATATGCCTAACCCGCAAGGCCCGCAGGACTATGCGCTGAAGGAAATCGACGTCACTTGGCGCGATGGCGGGGCCTATGCGCTGCTGGGGCCCTCGGGTTGCGGCAAGTCCACCTTGCTGAACATCATCTCGGGCTTGCTGACCCCGTCCGAAGGGCAAATCCTGTTCGATGATCGGGACGTCACCACCCTGCCCACCGATCAGCGCAACATCGCGCAGGTGTTCCAGTTTCCGGTGATCTACGACACGATGACTGTTGGGGAAAACCTGGCCTTTCCGCTGAAGAACCGCGGCGTAGACCCGGCAACGATCAAACGTCGCGTCGATGAGATCGCCGAGATGTTGGACGTCACCGATATGCTGAACACCCGCGCCAGTGGCCTGAGCCCGGACAACAAGCAGAAAATCTCGATGGGGCGCGGTTTGGTCCGTGATGACGTGAACGCGGTGATGTTCGACGAACCACTGACCGTGATCGACCCCCATCTGAAATGGAAACTACGCTCGAAGCTGAAGGAACTGCACCAGCGCGTGCAGGCCACGATGATCTACGTGACCCACGACCAGACCGAGGCCCTGACCTTCGCGGACGAAGTGGTCGTGATGCAAGAGGGCGAAGTGGTACAGATCGGCACGCCGGTGGAACTGTTCGAGCGCCCTCAGCACACGTTCGTCGGCCATTTCATCGGCTCACCAGGTATGAACGTTCTGCCTTGTGAGGCCAAAGGCGACCGCGCCGTGTTCGAAGGCCATGAGGTGATGCTGGAAGGCCCAACCCACGGCGACGGTGGCCGCACCGATCTGGGTATCCGCCCGGAATACGTGGGCTTTGGCGATACCGGTATCCCGGCGCATGTGACCAAGGTTTCCGACATTGGCCGCCACTATGTGGTTAGTGCCATGGTCGGCAATACGGCCCTGAAAGCCGTGACCGAGCACAGCGTGCCCGAGCCCGGTTCAGAGGTCTTCCTGCAATTCAAACCTGAACAATCCCGCGTCTATCGCGACGGCTGGATCGCAACCGAGGAGCGCAGCTGATGAGAACCGAAAACCAAAAAGCGTGGTTCTTTGTCCTGCCGGTGCTGGCGCTGGTCGCGTTCAATGCGCTGGTGCCGATGATGACGGTGGTCAACTACTCGGTGCAGGAAACCTTTGGCAACAACCAGTTCTTTTGGGAAGGTCTCGGCTGGTTCGAACAAATCCTGCGCTCGGATCGTTTTCAGGCCGCACTCGGACGGCAGTTCCTGTTCACCTTCCTGATCCTGTTGATCGAGGTGCCACTGGGCATCATCGTCGCCCTTTCGATGCCGCGCAAAGGCTTTTGGGTACCTGTCTGTCTGGTGCTGATGGCCTTGCCAATGCTGATCCCTTGGAACGTGGTCGGGTCGATGTGGAACATCTTTACCCTGCCGAAAATCGGCCTGATGGGATACTTCCTGAATGACGTTCTGGGCATCAACTATGACATGACGCAACAGCCTCTGTCGGCCTGGATCACGGTCATTGTCATGGATGTCTGGCACTGGACGTCGCTGGTCGTGCTGCTGTGCTATGCGGGCCTCGTGTCGATCCCGGATGCCTATTACCAGGCCGCCAAGATTGACGGTGCCAGCCCGTGGTCGGTGTTCCGCTATATCCAGTTGCCCAAGATGAAAACCGTCCTGACCATCGCCGTTCTGCTGCGGTTCATGGACAGTTTCAACATCTATACCGAGCCCTTTGTTCTGACGGGCGGCGGTCCCGGAAACTCAACCACCTTGCTGTCGATCGACCTTGTGAAGATCGCGCTGGGACAGTTCGACCTTGGCCCGGCTGCGGCGATGAGCCTGATCTATTTCGCCATCACGCTGCTGGTCAGTTGGGTCTTCTACACTCTGATGACAAAGGATGACGCGCAATGAAGAAGCGGTCTCTTATCCCGATCCTCTATATCGCGTTTCTGATGCTGCCGATCTATTGGCTGGTGGCGATGTCCTTCAAGACCACGAACGAGATCCTGTCGGGCTTTTCCCTGTTCCCGCAGACCTTCACGCTGGAGAACTATATCACCATCTTCACCGACCCCACATGGTACTGGGGCTACATCAACTCGATCATCTATGTGACGATCAACACGGTGTTGTCGGTCTGTGTGGCCCTGCCTGCGGCCTACGCGTTCTCGCGCTATCGCTTCTTGGGCGATAAGCAGCTGTTCTTCTGGCTTCTGACCAACCGGATGGCTCCGGCAGCCGTGTTCGCGCTGCCGTTCTTTCAGCTGTATTCCTCGATCCACCTGTTCGACACCTATCTGGCCGTGGCTCTGGCGCATACGCTGTTCAATGTGCCGCTGGCGGTGTGGATTCTGGAAGGCTTCATGCGCGGTATTCCCAAGGAACTGGACGAGACGGCTTATGTGGACGGTTATTCCTTCCCGCGCTTCTTCGTGACGATCTTCCTGCCCAACATCAAAGCGGGCGTGGGCGTCGCGGCGTTCTTCTGCTTCATGTTCTCGTGGGTCGAGATGCTGCTGGCCAAAACGCTCACCGCGGTCGAGGCCAAACCCATCGCCGCCGTGATGACCCGGACCGCCTCCAGCGCGGGGTATGAACTCGGCCTGCTGGCAGCCGCCGGGACGCTGACCATCATCCCCGGTGCCATCGTCATCTGGTTTGTCCGCAACTACATCGCGCGCGGGTTCGCGATGGGTCGTGTGTGAGGTTCGATATGCGTAAACTTCTTCTCACCCTCCCCTTCCTGCCGACCATGGCAACGGCCCAACAAGCTGGATGGGGCAATGTCGGCCAGCAAGAGGAAAAAGGCTTTTCCTGGACCGATCCCCTATGGCCAGACTTCTGGATGGCCTGGACACCCGCGACGCTGGCGCTGTTCGTCGGCATCTTCTCGGCCATTGCCCTGATCGGTGTGTTGGAAGGGTTCAAGTTCCGCGACGGCATTGAACGGCGCGGCGTGCTTGGCCTGACGACAACGTTGGGGGATCGGCTGTTCATCACACTTCTGGGCTCCGCCTATATCTTCCTCGCGTGGCTGGGCCTTATGGGACAACCCGTCTGGACGCCGCTTTTCCTGTCCATCGGTTGGGGCGTTTTCGTGTTCTGGAAAGTTTAAGCTTTGCGAAACAGAGAAAGGATGCTTGTCTGTCAGGCATACTAAAAAAATGGCGACACCGAGATCGATGCGAAAGAAAAAGACAACCAACCTGCTGACCGATGTTGAGCTGGAGTTCATGAATGAACTTTGGGCGCTGGGTCAGGGCTCGGTCCGTGATGTCCTTGGTCGCCTGCCACCAGAACGCAATCTGGCCTATACATCCGGCGCAACCATCATGCGGATTCTTGACGACAAAGGGTTTGTCGAAAGCCGCAAGGACGGGAAAACGCTGATTTATAAGCCGCTTCTGGAAAAGGACAGGTATCAGGCGCGCTCGCTTCAGAACCTGTCCCGCACGTTGTTTGACGATACGCCCGCCTCGTTGGTGGCGCGGCTGGTCGATGACGCCGGGCTGAGCGAGACCGACTTGGAGGAAATTCGGGCACTGGTAGAGAGGAGACTGCAAAATGACAGCGGTTAAACCGGTACTCGACACATATCTTGAGCTGAATCTGATCATGGCATTGTCGGTGCTGATCTGGTTTGCGGCCCGGTTGGTTCTGGAGCGCACATCTCTGCGTGTTGCCTATTTCGCGCAGCTTCGGGTCATGAAGGGTCTGTTGCTTTGCATCGCGCTGAGCCCGCTTTTGGCGATCGGCGTTTTTGCGCTGACCGACCTGGTATTCCCGGGTCAACCGGTCGCCATCGGTGACATTGCGGTTGCGGCGTATCTTCGGGGTGAAATCGCGCTGCCAGCCGCGCAGTTTGAAACCCTTCTGAACACGCGTGAACGGTGGATCGAAACGGTTTTGGCAGGGAGGTCCCTGGGAACGAGTGTTTTGCTGTTCTGTCTTTTGGCCGTATCGGCCTGTCTGGTGCTGCGTGTTGTACGCGCCGGATTACGCATCCGCGAGACGATCAACGCAAGTTTTCTATGGCGGCGGTCTGCGAAGGTCGATGTGCGCCTGTCTGACCGGATTGCCGTGCCGTTTGCCGTGCGTGGTCTGCGCCGCCGTCATGTGGTTTTGCCCAGCCATCTGATCGACAAACCGAACGAGCTGCGCTTTGCCATTGCGCATGAGTTTCAGCACGTGCGCGCGGGGGATGTCGAATGGGAGCTGGTTCTGGAATTCCTGCGCCCGGTATTTTTCTGGAATCCGGCCTTTTTGATACTGAAAAACCAGTTTGAACGCCTGCGCGAACTTGGATGCGACCAGTCGATCATGGCGCGCCGGCGGTTGAACGCCAAAGAATATGCCAACTGCCTTCTGGATTACTGCGCCCGCACGATGACACGGGAAAAACCCTATGTTCTGGATGTGGCTTTGGTGGGAGGCAGCCGGGCGAAACGGGTTTTGCGACAACGCGTTCTGGCGCTTGCGGCAGCGCCGGTTGCACATAGCCAGTTGCCGCTATTTGTGATCGGAACATCGGTGATCTTTGCTGTGCTGCTGTCGGTCGGCTCGGCGTCGATGCGGCAGACTGACGATTGGAGTCATGATCGGATCATGTTGTCGACCGTCGTCAATCTGGAACGTCTCGCAGAAAGAAATCAGGGGAACTGAGCGCCCGCGTAAAGTGCTTTAACGCGGGCGGCTTTTGTCAATCCACCATCACCACACGGCTATCGGCGCATGATGTTGCGGCTGCATCGGCCAACATCTGCGCTTTCAACCCGTCCACAATTCCGGGTGTGACGGGTCTTGATGCCATGACGGCCTCGACGAAATGTGCCATTTCGGTGCGATAGGCCGCCTCATACCGTTCCAGAAAGAAATGCTGTGCCGGGGCTTTGCAGAACCCGTTGGGGGTGGCGACTTCAACCGTGTTTTCCAGCATGTTCTCTGCCCGCAACAGGCCCTTTTCCCCGTGCACCTCGATCCGCTGATCATAGCCATAGCTTGCCCGGCGCGAGTTCGAGATCTGGCAGATCTTGCCGCTGGCGGTGGTCAGGGTGACGGCTGCGGTATCGACGTCTCCGGCCTTGCCGATTTCGGGATCGACCAACGCGGAACCAACCGCGTAGACGCTGATGGGTTCCTCGCCCAGCAGAAAGCGGGCCATGTCCAGATCGTGGATCATCATATCGCGGAACAGCCCACCCGAACTTTCGATATAGCTGATCGGTGGTGGCGAGGGATCGCGGGACAGGATGGTGACGATCTCGACCTCACCGATTTCTCCGGCAGCGATGCGGGACTGGATGTTGGCAAAGCTGGGGTCAAAGCGGCGGTTGAAGGCGGTCATGAAGGGAACGCCCGCCGCCTCGACCACTTTGATGCAGTCGCGGATGCGGTCGGCGGACATATCAACGGGTTTTTCGCAAAAGATCGCCTTGCCCGCACGGGCCGCCTGATGGATCAGGTCGTAATGGGTGTCGGTTGGAGTTCCGATGACCACCGCATCGACATCCGGGTTTGCGATCAATGCATCCGCAGACAGGACCTTGGCCCCCGTCTTGTCGGCCAGTATCTGTGCCGGTTCCGCGAAGGCATCCGCCACAGCGGTGATCCGTGCACCTTCGATTTGCCCGACCGAGCGCGCATGTACCTGCCCGATCCGTCCGCAGCCCAGCAATCCGATATTCAGCATGTCATGCCCCCTTTGAAGGCCTGAAGAACGCGGCGGGTCGCCTCGACCACCGGCTCATGTGTGTCTTTCAGAATAAGTACGCGGTCGAACCGGTCCGGATCGGCATTCACCGCCGCGCGCAGGGCGTGGCCGAAAGCCATGCGCAGCTCGGTTCCGATGTTGAACTTGCAGATTTTCGAACCCCGCGCCAGCGCCGTGCGCTGCGCCACGGGCACGCCCGATCCGCCATGGATCACCAAAGGCACCTCGGTGACGGCCTCAATGGCGCGGATGCGGGCCTCGTCCAGACCGCCTTCCTTGTTCTGCTGCAGATGGACATTGCCAACCGAGATCGCCATCGCATCCACGCCCGTCTCGCGGGCGAATTGCGCCGCCTCGTCCGGGTTGGTGCCATCCGAGCCTTCGCCGCCGGAATAGCCGACAAAGCCAATCTCTCCCTCGCAGGAAACCCCGGCAGAATGGGCCATTTCGACAATTGCAGCGGTCTCAGAGATATTCTGGGCCAGTGGTTTGCGCGAACCGTCGAACATGACTGAGGTAAAGCCGCTGTCGATCGCAATGCGGCAGTCTTCGTGGGTGTAGCCGTGGTCCAGATGGGCCACGACCGGCACGCTGGCCCCTTCGGCCAGATGCCGGAACATTTTGCCCAAGACCGGCAGCGGCGTGTGCTCGCGGCAGGACGGGCCGGCTTGCAGGATGATCGGCACGTCTTCGGCCTCGGCTGCGGCCACATAGGCGCGCATGTCTTCCCAGCCCAGCGTCACCAGCCCGGCCACGGCATAGCCGTCACGCAGCGCGGGTTGCAGCACGTCCGATAATGTCACAAGGCTCATTTGAACTTGGCCACCATGTCCATGATGCCGGGGATCGTATGCAGCTGATCCGCATGGGTCGGCTGGAAATACTGCTTCAGCGAGCGTTGGCTGAGGCCGCCGAGGATGGTGAAATAATACATCTCATACCCTGGCAGAACCGCGCAGGGGTGGTAGCCCTTGTCCAGCAGGATCGTTGAGCCGTCCATGATGTGGTAGGCATCGCCCGGCTTGTTATCCTCGCGCTGCAGCATCTGAACGCCCGAGCCATGGTTGGGTCGGAAGCGGAAATTATACGTCTCGTCATGGCGGGTTTCGATCATCTCGCCATCGTCGCCTTTGCGGTCGGTGTCATGCTTGTGGCTGGGAAAGCCGGACCAGCCGCCCTGACCGACGGTATAAAGCTCGGACACCAGCAAGCGACCCACCTTGTCGTGGTGGTTCGCGCCCAGAATGTGTTTGATCTTGCGGTGGGTCTTGGTGTCGTCCGAGCCATATTGCACCAGATCCAGCTCGGGCACGCGGACGTCAAATGGCTCCAGCACGCGGTCGAATTTTGCGCCAGCGATGAAGGTTTCGGTTTCATCCGTCACGCAGCTGATACGCACCTTGGCTCCGACGGGGACATAAACGCCTTCGGGCTCGCCGTCCCAGACGTCGATGGTGCGGTTGCCGAGGTTGGTATAGATCGCGCCGTCCACATCGACATCCACGGTACCGGTGGCGGGCACGATACAGGTCTCATAGCCCGGCACAGCATATTCGAACACCTCGCCCTTTTTCAGTTTGACGATGTTGAAATAGTTCAGCGGCACCAGATCATGGTCGGCATCAACGATGGGTTTGTTCTGGTTGTCATGGGGCGCGATA
The DNA here is from genome assembly GCF_056531905.1 of Ruegeria sp. K11. Lineage (NCBI taxonomy): Bacteria > Pseudomonadati > Pseudomonadota > Alphaproteobacteria > Rhodobacterales > Roseobacteraceae > Ruegeria > Ruegeria sp. K11. Next base: position 18,583 of record NZ_JBQFMP010000023.1, on the reverse strand, counting down.
TGCATCTGCGTCTCCTTTCAGGTATCCGTGGGGCCCGGGTGCCGGGCCAGAAATTCATCCAGTTCGGGCGTGGTCGGCATGGCCCCGGCACAACCGGGTTTCGACACGACGATGGAGGCACAGGCCGAGCCGCGCAGAACCGCGTTGCGCAAGCCGTGCCCGGCGGCGATCGAGGCGAGAAGGCCGGCCAGAAAACTGTCGCCCGCGCCGTTGGGCTTTACGGCGGTAACGGGGTAGATGCCGGTCCGGACCTCTTGCCCGTCCGCCAGCGTAATGGCCCCTTCGTGGCCCATCTTGTAGATCACCATTTTGCCGTTGGCCGCCAGTTCGCGGGCCTTGTCCAAGCCCTTTTCGATGCCGCCGGCCATAAAGCCGAACTCTTCATCATTGCCGACGATCAGATCGCTTTCGTTGCCCGCCCGGGTCAGAACATCCGAGGCGACGTCCGGCGACGGCCAGCTATAGGGGCGGTAATCGATGTCGAAGATCACCGGCAGGCCTGCAGCACGAGCGTTTTCGAACGCGCGGAACGTGGCCGAGCGGGAAGGCTCGGCCGCAAACACCGTGCCTGCCGTGATCAGGGCCGAGAATGCGCTGTAGTCGACCGCGTCCATATCCGCCTCGGTCACCTGAAAATCAGCGGCCCCGTTGCGATAGATGACGTTCTGGAAATCCTCGATACAGCTTTCATAAACGGCAAGGGAGGTGCGCGCCTCCCCCCCCACGGCACGGATGAAACGGGTATCCACACCGTAATCCTGCAGCCGGTTCACGCAGAACCGCCCAACGGCGTCGTCCGAGACCGAGGTGATCAGCGCCGCTTGCGACCCCAGCTTGACCAGCCCCGCGCAGATATTGGCGCTGGAACCACCGAGATCGGCACGAAACACCTGTGCGTCTTCGCTTTTGGTGCCGACCGGGTCGGCGAACATGTCCATCCCGGCCCGGCCAAACACGGCAAAGCGATTGCCTTTTATGCCTTCGATCAGAGTCACTTGCGCCCCTCGGTATTGCCAGCCCGCGCGGTGTCCAGCACCTCGGGGTAGGGATAGTTCAGACCCAGCAATTGCCGCATGTCAGGGCTGGCCTGATCAATGAAATCCTGCGGCAGGGCGGCGGGCATATCCTCCATCGGCTTGACCCATTTTGGCAGGTACTGGATCAGGATCGCGCTGCGGTCGTGATCTGCATTGTTCGGCATCGCGCAATGCCATGTGACACCATAAAACAGAGCTACATCGCCCGGCTCTCCGGTCATGCGGTCGCATCTATCATAGAACCTGTCTTCAGGCGTCGGATAGCGTAGTTCTTTCTGCGAACCGGGCACATAGCCGGTCGCGCCGCTTTCTTCGGTGAACGGGTCCAGCAGGACCGAGACCTGTGCGTTCATCGGAAACGAGCCATTCAGACCGACAGGATGCGTTTCCGGGCTGTGAAAATCCCAATAGGGATAGTCCACATGCGGTTCCTGACCGGGGCCGCCGGGCAGGATGCGATTGGCGGCGATTGAGCCCATAATGAATTCGGTGCCTAGAAACTTGCGCAGGATCTTCATCAGCACCGGATGCGCCGCCATGCGCGAGAACACGTCGCCCTTGGCCAACAGGTTCCACACCCGACGTTGCAGGTTCAGCTTGCCGTCTTCTTCTGCAGCGCCCTGAAAATGGGTCACTTTCTCGGCGGCTGTCTCGGATTCGGCCATGATGATGGCGCGCGCCTCGGCGATTTCGTCGGATGTGAACAGGCCTGATATGGCAACCGCGCCGCCGCCGTTCAGCAACTCATCGACGATGATGTCAGGATCGGCTGTTTCTGCTGTGAACCGTTTCATCACACCCCCTTGCGCTGTTTCTCACGCGTGGATTCCCATTCGACATGCGCATCGCGGACCTTCTCATCCGCCGAGGTGTGGGGGGTGCCAACCTCCCACCAGGCGTGGCCTTCGGTTGTCCAGCCTTCATAGGCGTCCACATCCATGACGATCACATAAGTCTTGTCGCTGGCCTTGGCGCGCTTGAACGCCTCGGCCAGCTCTGCCGGGTTCGCGACCTTTTCGCTGGTCGCCCCCATCGAGGCTGCATGGGCCGCGAAATCGACGCCAAAGGTTTCGGGGATGGTGGGACAATCCTCCAGCAGGTTGTTGAAGCTTTCATTGCCCGTGTTGTTCTGCAGCTTGTTGATGACCGCAAAGCCGCCATTGTCTAACACCAGAACGATCATCTTCTTCCGACTCAGAACCGAGGAATAGATGTCTGAATTCAGCATCAGGTAAGACCCGTCACCGCAGAAGGTGATGGTGTCCTTGTCGGGCTCGCGCTCGGACTGGGCAATGCGCGCGCCCCATGCGCCTGCGATCTCGTACCCCATGCAGGAGAAGCCGAATTCGACATCGACTGTGCCGATATCCAATGTGCGCCAGTTGGCGGTGACTTCTGCAGGCAGCCCTCCGGCAGCGGCGACCACACGGTCGCGGGTATCGCAAAGCTCGTTCACGACACCGATGGCCTGCGCGTAGGAATTCGGGCGGTTTCCGTACGAGACATTCTCGGCCACATAGGCATCCCACTTGCGCCGCTCGTCTTGCGCCTGCGAAACCCAATCCTGCGGTGCTGTGTAGTCTACAGCTTTTGTCAGAGCCTGAATCGATAGCTTGGCATCGCCAACAACCGGGAGCGACATGTGCTTGCCCGCATCATGCCGTGCGGCGTTGATCGAGATGAACTGAGCATCCTTGGCAAACGCCGTCCACGACCCGGTCGTGAAATCCTGCAGGCGGGTTCCGATGGCGACGATCACATCGGCCTGCTCAGCAATCGCGTTGGCACTGTCCGATCCAGTGACGCCGATCGGGCCGATATTCAACGGATGGGTCGCCAGCATATTGGCGCGGCCTGCGATGGTTTCGACGACCGGAATCTGGTGCTTTTCGGCAAACTCGGTCAACTCGGCCACGGCTTGCGAGTACTGCACACCGCCACCTGCGATGATCATCGGGCGTTTCGCTCCGGCCAGAGCGGCGACTGCATCGGCAACCTCACCCGCATCGGGCGCTTGGCGGCGAATGCGATGCACCTTCTTCTCAAAGAATTTCACCGGATAGTCATAGGTCCAGCCCTGAACATCCTGCGGCAGCCCAAGGAAGGCAGGCCCGCAATCGCCCGGGTCCAGCATTGTCGCAATGGCAGCGGGCAGGGATTGAATGACCTGCGCCGGATGGGTGATGCGGTCCCAGTACCGGCTGACCGGCTTGAATGCGTCGTTCAAGCCAAAGGTCGGATCGTTGAAATTCTCCATCTGCTGCAAAACCGGGTCCGGCAGGCGGGTGATGAAGGTATCTCCGCACAGCATCAGCATTGGCAGGCGGTTGGCATGGGCCAGTCCGGCCGCTGTCAGCAGATTCGCAGTCCCGGGCCCCGCGCTGGCGGTGCAGAACATGAATCGCTGACGCAGCCACTGTTTGGCATAGCCCGCAGCGGCGAACCCCATGCTCTGTTCATTCTGTCCGCGATACAGCGGCAGCTCATCCCGCACCGTGTTCAGCGCCTCGCCAAGGCAGGTTACGTTGCCATGGCCGAAAATCCCGAAACCCCCGCCACATAACCGATATTCCTGCCCGTCGATCTCGATAAACTGGTTCGACAGCCAGCGAATGATCGCCTGCGCCGTTGTCAGGTAAACAGTGTCGTGTTGCGCGGACATGTCTGCGGGCTCCTTTAGGAAAATTGCGGTGCTGTGCCGAATGCAGCTTGCGAGAGTCCTATTCTCACGATACAAGTTTTGCAACCGGTTGCAAATGGTTTTCAAGAAAAAGCGAGGGAGGGCGTCGGAATGGCAGAGATCGGCATTGGCATTCTGGGCGGCGGATATATGGGCAAGGCCCACGCGGTTGCCATGTCCTCGGTTGGTGCCGTCTTCAATACGGGCCTGCGCCCCCGGTTGGAGATGGTGTGTGCCTCCTCGCCCGAAAGCGCCGAGCGCTATCGTCAGGCCTACGGATTCGCGCGCGCGACCGACGATTGGCAGGTGCTGGTGAATGATCCCAAGGTCGAGGCCATTGTGATCGCAACCCCTCAGGAAACGCACCGTCAGATCGCCTTGGCGGCGCTTGCGCTCGGCAAGCCGGTTCTGTGTGAGAAACCTCTCGGCGCGTCGATGGAGGATGGCGCTGCGATGGTGAAGGCGGCCGAGGCCTCGGGCGTGGCCAACATGGTGGGTTTCAACTACATCCGCACGCCCGCCAGCCAATACGCCCGCCAATTGATCGCGGACGGAGAGATCGGCGATGTCACATGGTTCCGGGGTGAGCACACCGAAGATTTCTATGCCGATCCGCAGGCCCCCGCGACCTGGCGCACGACCGGCATATCCAACGGGACGATGGGCGATCTTGCCCCGCATATGATCAACGCCGCGCTGGCCTTGATCGGGCCAATCGTGCGCGTGATGGCCGAGGTCGAGACCGTGCACAAAAGCCGTCCGGGAGGCGACGTAGACAACGACGATCACGCCCAGATGATGGTACGCTTTGCCAGTGGTGCGATGGGGTCGATGTATTTCAGCCGCATCGCGACCGGGCGCAAGATGGGCTACGCTTATGAGATCAGCGGCACCAAGGGCGCGATCCGCTTTGATCAAGAGGATCAGAATGCGCTTTGGCTCTATCGTATGGATGGTCCAGAATCGGAACGCGGGTTCTGCAAGATCCTGACTGGCCCCGCGCACCCCGACTATGAGCCGTTTTGTCAGGGTCCCGGCCATGGCACCGGCTATCAGGACCAGATCATCATCGAGGCGCGCGATTTCCTGCACGCAATCGAGACAGGCAAGCCGGTCTGGCCGACCTTCCGCGACGGGCATGAGGTCAACCGGATCGTCGCTGCGGCGCTGGCGTCGTCGGCGGATGAAAGCTGGAAAAACATCGAAGATTTCTGAGCATCGGAGATAAGACAAGATGAGCATCAGAATTGGCAATGCGCCCTGTTCCTGGGGCGTGGAATTTGCGCAGGACCCGCGCAATCCGCATTGGAAAACCGTCCTCAGCGAATGTGCCGAGGCGGGGTATAAGGGCATCGAGCTGGGCCCGGTGGGCTTCATGCCCGAAGACCCTGCGATCCTGGCCGACGCGCTGGCCGAGCATGATCTGGAACTGATCGGCGGTGTGGTGTTCCGCAACTATCACGACCCCGACGCGTGGGAGGACGTGCTGGACGCCACCCATCGCACCGCCCGCGCGCTGAAGGCGCATGGGGCGCAGCATCTGGTGCTGATCGACGCGATCTCACCCCGTCGCGCGCCCACCGCTGGTCGTGCGAATGAGGCCGAGCAAATGGACAAGGCCGAATGGACAGCCTTCCGGGATCGCCTTGCCGAAAGCGCGCGCATTGGCGCTGAGGAATACGGGCTGACCGTAGGCATGCACGCCCACGCGGCGGGTTTCATGGATTTTGAGCCCGAGTTGGAACGGCTGCTGGATGAAGTGGACGAAAGCCTGCTGAAAATCTGTTTCGACACCGGGCATCATTCCTATGCCGGGTTTGACCCCGTGAGCTTTATGCAGCGCTACGTTGATCGGATCTCGTACATGCACTTCAAGGATATCTCACCGACCGTAAAGGCGAATGTGATCGCCAATCGGACCGGCTTTTACGATGCCTGCGGGCAGGGAATTTTCTGCAATCTGGGTGAGGGCGACGTGGATTTTCCGACCGTCCGTCAGGTGCTGCTGGAGGCAGGCTTTACCGGATGGTGCACGGTCGAACAGGATTGTGACCCGACGCTGGATCCCGACCCGGTCGGCGATGCACGGAAGAACCGTGAATATCTTGAATCCATTGGTTTCAGCTAAGGAGACCCAGAGCATGACCAAGCTAAAATGGGGCATGATCGGCGGTGGAGAAGGCAGCCAGATCGGGCCGGCGCACCGTCTGGGCGCACTGGCAGACGGGCATTTCGAACTCACTGCCGGAGCGTTGGATCATCGGCCCGATATCGGGCGCGAATATGCGCAACGTTTGGGCATCGCGGCAGACCGGGCCTATGGCAACTGGACCGAGATGCTGGAAGGTGAGCGCGGGCGCGATGACCGCATTGATCTGGTCACGGTCGCGACGCCGAATGCGACACATTTCGAGATCACCAAAGCCTTCCTTGAGGCCGGGTTCAATGTGCTGTGTGAAAAGCCGATGACCATGACCGTGGAAGAGGGCGAAGAGATCGTCAAAGTGGCCGAGAAATCCGGCAAGATCTGCGCGGTCAACTACTGCTATTCCGCCTATCCCATGGTGCGACAGGCCCGCGCGATGGTGCGCGCAGGTGAGATCGGCAAGGTCCGTCTGGTCGTCACCAATTTCAGCCACGGCCATCACGGCGACGCCACCGATGCCGACAATCCGCGCGTCCGCTGGCGTTATGATCCGGCGATGGCGGGCGTGTCGGGTCAGTTCGCCGATTGCGGCATCCACGCGATGCATATGGCCGGGTTCATTGCTGATGATGAAGTCGAGTCTCTGTCTGCCGATTTCGCCTCAACCATCGGCAGTCGTGAGCTTGAAGATGACGCCATGGTTAACTTCCGCACGGCAAAGGGTGCGGTTGGAAGGCTATGGACGTCCTCGGTGGCCATCGGTCGCCAGCACGGGTTCGACATTCAGGTGTTCGGGGAAACCGGCGGCCTGCGCTGGGCGTCCGAGCAGCCGAACCAGTTGATCTATACGCCCGTCGGTGGGCGCTTGCAGATCATCGAAAAGGGTGAGGGCGGGTTGCACGAGGACGCGCAGCGCCTCAGCCGCGTGGCGATTGCACATCCCGAGGGCTTCCCGCTGGCGGTCGCGAATATCTATTGCGATCTGGCGGATGCGATTGCCGGAGAGCTTCGCGACGGGTTGCCCAATGCAGCAGACGGTGTGCGGTCGATGGCGGCGGTCCATACGGCGGTCGCGTCGGCCAAGCAGGGCAGCGCATGGATGGATGCCCGTCCGCCGATGTTCCGCTAACCTTCAGGCACGGGGCGCAATGTGCCCCGTTCCACCACCGAGCAGGGGAAAATACGCGCCTCGGGATAGCGGTCGGGTTCCTGCAGGGTCGCCACCATAAGCTCAATCGACGAACTGACGATCTGTCTGATCGGCTGATGAATGGTGGTGAGGTCGATGTTCTCCCACCGGGCCATCTCCATATCGTTCAGACCGATGATGCCGATATCTTCGGGCACGTTCAGGCCGCTGTCCAATACCGCCGACAGGACGCCGATGGACAACACGTCGTCACCGCAGAAATAGGCCTCGGCCCGTTCAGATTTCAGCAGTCGCAGCATTTCCTGTCGGCCCGCGTCGAACGAGTAAGCCTCGGCGAAAGAGCAGGTCACGGTGACCTCAGGGTGCAGCGCCATTTCCGACATGAAACCAGCATGGCGATCCTGCGTTGATGTAGCGGCTTCGGGCCCGCCCAGAAAGGCCACTTTGCTATAGTCGCGCGCGACCAGTTCACGAGCGGCCATGCGCCCGCATTCCACGTTGTCGATTCCAACCACATGCACCTGCGGCGACGATGATGACCGGCCAAAGCTGTGCACCACCGGCACGCCCGCATCGCGGAATGCCTTGGCAAAGCCCGGCGGGAGGGTTGAGGATGCCACGACAACGCCATCAACCGAATACTGACGCAGCATCCGAACCGAGTTCTCGGGCTCAACCTCATCGGTGAGGTTCACCAGCAAGGGGCGCAGGCCGCGATCTTGCAGGCCTCGGGTAAAGAGGTCGAAGACCTCTAGAAAGATGGGGTTGTGAAAGTTGTTCGATACCAGTCCGATCAGCTTGGTGCGCCCTGTCGTCAGCGACGAGGCCAGCGCGTTGGGGCTGTATCCCAACTCGTGCGCGGCCTTCTCGACCTTGCGGCGCATCTTGTCGGATACCGAGGCCCCGTCGGTGAAAGTGCGCGACACAGCTGACCGGGATACACCCGCGCGCTCTGCAACCTCTTTCAATGTGACAGCCATGATCTGCCTGACCTTCCCGCGTTTGGTGATAGCCCTCTTACCCTTAATCTCGGGCAGATACAGTATGAAACAGGTTCAATATCTTTTGCAACCGGTTGCAAAATCATGACGGATGTGCTCTAACGCGACTCGGAGAGGTGCGAAGAACCGCCTCAATCCGCGATAACATGAGTTTTTGGGAGGACATCATGACATCACTGACGAAGAAGCTGGCGCTGGCGGCGGTGGTCGCTGCGACGCCGCTGATCGCAGCCACAAGCGTTGCGGCGGAGGGCGAGAAGTACATTCTGGTCAGCCACGCACCAGACAGCGACAGCTGGTGGAACACGATCAAGAACGGTATCGCGCTGGCGGGCGATCAGATGGGTGTTGAGGTTGAATATCGCAATCCGCCCACCGGTGACCTTGCAGATATGGCGCGGATTATCGATCAGGCCGCAGCTTCGGGCCCCAACGGGATCATCACCACGCTGGCGGATTATGACGTGCTGAGCGGTCCGATCAAATCGGCTGTGGATGCGGGTGTGGACGTGATCATCATGAACACCGGCACACCGGATCAGGCCCGTGAAGTCGGCGCGCTGATGTATGTGGGTCAGCCCGAATATGACGCCGGTTTCGCGGCCGGTCAGCGGGCCAAGGGTGACGGCATCGGCTCATTCCTGTGCGTGAACCACTATATCGTTCAGCCGTCCAGCCAGGAACGCTGCCAGGGCTTTGCGGATGGTCTTGGTATTGAACTGGGCGATCAGATGATCGATGCCGGTCAGGACCCGGCTGAGATCAAGAACCGCGTGCTGGCCTATCTGTCGGCCAACCCGGACACCGAAGCGGTTCTGACGCTTGGCCCGACCTCGGCTGACCCGACCATTCTGGCGCTGGAAGAAAACGGCATGGCCGGTGACATCTATTTCGGCACCTTCGATCTGGGTGGCGAGATCGTCAAAGGCATCAAGTCGGGCGTAATCCAGTGGGGTATCGACCAGCAGCCCTTCCTGCAGGCTTACCTGCCGGTTGTTGTGATGGCGAATTACCACCGTTACGGCGTTCTGCCCGGCAACAACATCAACTCGGGCCCCGGTTTCGTGACTGCGGATGGCCTGACCAAGATCGAAGAATTCGCTGGCGAGTACCGCTAATTCTTGCAACGCGGGTGCCCTGCGACCGGGGCGCCCGCTGACAGTTTTCTGACGCAAATCACTGTTTTTATCGGAGGAGCGCTCTCATGGGCGAGTCTGCTCAAAACACGACGTTAACCGACGAACGGATCAAAGAGATCTCGCCCCTACGCAAGGCCCTGATCCGGCCCGAGCTGGGCGGGATGGTCGGAACCGTCGCGGTCTTCACCTTTTTCCTGCTATTCGCCTTTGACAGCGGCATGTTCAACGCGCAGGGCATGATGAACTGGTCGGTTGTCTCGGCGCAGTTCATGATCATCGCGGTCGGCGCGTGCCTTCTGATGATCGCGGGTGAGTTTGACCTGTCCGTCGGATCAATGATCGGCTTTTCCGGCATGATGATCGCAATCTTCTCGGTCACGCTCAGCTGGCCGGTGTGGATGGCAATCATCGTCACCTTCGCCATGGCCGTCGCGATAGGGGCCTTGAATGGCTGGATCGTGGTTCGGACCGGGCTGCCCAGTTTCATCGTGACGCTGGCCTTCCTGTTCATCCTGCGCGGCTTCACCATCTTCCTGCCTCAGGTGATCGAGCGCAAAACCATCATTGGCGGTGTTAAGGACGCGGCCGAAGGCGATTGGCTGGCCCCGATCTTCGGCGGCAAAATCCTGCAAGGGCTATTCCAGTGGCTGGGCGACGCCGGGATCATCGCCGTATTCGAACGTGGCACCCGTGCAGGTCAGCCGGTTGTGGACGGTGTGCCCATGCTGATCGTCTGGGCCATCGGGTTGATCATCTTTGGTCACGTTCTGCTGACCAAGACGCGGTTCGGCAATTGGATCTTTGCCTCGGGCGGGGATGCCGAGGCAGCGCGCAACTCGGGTGTACCTGTGAACCGGGTCAAAATTCTGATGTTCATGTTCACCGCCTTCTGCGCCACCGTCTTTGCCGTCTGTCAGGTGATGGAGTTCGGCTCGGCGGGCGCCGACCGGGGTCTGCTGAAAGAGTTCGAGGCGATCATTGCCGTGGTCATCGGCGGCGCGCTTCTGACCGGAGGCTACGGCTCGGTTCTGGGGGCGGCGCTGGGCGCGCTGATCTTTGGCGTGGTGCAGCAGGGTCTGTTCTTTGCGGGCGTCGAAAGCTCCTTGTTTAGGGTCTTTCTTGGCGTGATCCTTTTGGGGGCGGTGATCCTCAACACCTATATCCGCCGCATCATCACAGGGGAGCGTTGATATGAATCCCGAACATGCACCCATTATCCAGATGAAGAACATCGAAAAGCATTTCGGCAGCGTGATCGCGCTGGCGGGGGTCTCGGTGGATGTGTTCCCCGGCGAATGTCACTGTCTTCTTGGCGACAACGGCGCGGGCAAGTCGACCTTCATCAAAACCATGTCGGGCGTGCATCAACCCACGCACGGAGAGATCCTGTTTGAAGGCAAACCCATGCACTTCACCGATCCGCGCGATGCGATCGAGGCCGGGATTGCGACGGTGCACCAGCATCTGGCGATGATCCCTTTGATGTCCGTGTCGCGCAATTTCTTCATGGGGAATGAGCCTGTGAAGAAGATTGGTCCGATCAATTTCTTCGATCATGATTATGCCAATACCGTCACGATGGAAGAAATGAAGAAGATGGGTATCAACCTGCGCGGTCCCGATCAGGCGGTCGGCACCTTATCGGGCGGTGAACGCCAGACCGTCGCCATCGCGCGCGCAGTTCACTTCGGGGCCAAGGTTCTGATCCTGGACGAACCGACCTCAGCCCTTGGTGTACGTCAGACGGCCAACGTGCTGGCCACCATCGACAAGGTGCGCAAGCAGGGCATCGCCGTTGTCTTCATCACGCACAACGTCCGCCATGCGCTGGCGGTGGGGGATCGCTTTACCGTTCTCAACCGTGGTCAGACGCTGGGCACGGCACAGCGTGGCCAGATCACCCCCGAAGAGCTGCAGGATCTGATGGCCGGTGGTCAGGAAATGGTCGAACTGGAGGGCAGCCTCGGCGGCACCGTCTGATCCTATCACACCCCGCCGGTTGCTTTGGCGGGGTGTCTATTTCTTTTCAAAGAACAGAATAACTTCGCCCAGGCGCACGCCAAAACGCGAAACATAAGCTCTGTTCAACAGACGATCATCGGACAAAAGCCACATCCAGTCGTCGAAATCGACCCGCATGGTGCCGTCCTTGACGGGCAGGTCGATCTTGTACTTCCAGTTGAACGTATCGCCCCGCTCGATACCGCTGGCGGTGCCCAGCACACCGGGGGCGGTACCGGTCCAGGTGTCTTCGCCGGTCTTGGTCAGGGTCCAGATGCGCTGCTCGGTCGCGCCATCGTCGTAGACGAAATCCTCGACCAGCGTCAGCGTTTCGCCATCCCATGTGCCGTCTATGTCTACCGTAAAGCGGCGCGGGACGTTGCCCAGCACATCCTGAAACTGCCCATAAGCGACGGTCTTGCCCTCAAAGAACTCTTCAAGGTTCAATTGGCGATCTGACAGGAAGGTCTTTGGGAAGCGCGGCTTGGCCGAACAGGCGGCCAGCACCACAAGCCCCGTGATCGCGACAACCGCGACAAGGGTCCGGCGTGCAATCATTGCAGAGGCCTCAGTTCAGAGTCTGTATCGTGGCCGTTTGCACCATGCAGATGGGCGGCTTTGACCTCGGGTGCGGGGCGCATCGTGGCGACCAGCTCCGCGACCTTCAGGCCGAACTTGCGCATCTCGGAGCGGTTCATGATCACACCGTTTTCGGTCAGATACATCCAATCGGTGACGTCCAGCGTGTGCCCGCCCGCGTCCTCGGGCAGGATAATGCGATAAGTCAACTTCACGGTCGCGCCGGAAATGGTGCCGCGACCCTCGCCAACGATATCATCGGCCGTGGCGGTGAACGTATTGCCGGTCCCCAGTGTCAGGTACCATTTGCGGGTCATCTTCTTGCCGTTGGAATAGGTGAAATACTCCGCCAGCGTGCCGGTATTTCCGTCCCATTCGCCAACCATGCGCGCCACAAAGCTATTCGACATCTTGCCATTGGGGCCATAGATCAGACCTTCGGACAGGATCTCGCCATTCAGATGCTTTTTCATATCGAACCCGGGGCCGGTGCCGGAATAATCCGCCGGGGATTGAGACCGAAAGCTTAGAAACCGCCCTTTGGCAGCGAGCAGGGCCAGAACGGCCAGAAGCAAGAGAACAAGAGTTTTCATTTGGCAGACACCTCGGTTGGCAGCGTCAGGACCATGCCAAACGCGCCGAGTTTCAGAATGCAGGGCAGCACGGCATAGGCAAAGTTGAGTGTACGCAAAGCCTCGGCTGAATTGGTTTGACCCGGTGTGAATCCGCTGCGCTCCAGCAGCGGCAAAGTAAAAAAGGCGGCCAGTGCGAGGCCCAGCTTGCCGGCAAAGGACCAGATGCCGAACGCGGCTGAGGCGTTCAGCCCGGCGCGGGTCAGCACGACTGAGAACATGGCAGGCAAAACGACCATATCCGCCCCAAGGGCCGCGCCGGATGCGAGACAGATCAAGGCGAATCCTGTCAGGTTGCCTGCCGTCAACGTGGCCGCCCCGACAAAGCCTGCAATCGCCAGCGGCATCGCAATGATCAGAGTCTGTTTTGGGCCAATTCGATTGCTGATCCGCGCCCAGAGCGGCACACTGGCCCCCGCGCTGAGGAAGAACAGGATCAGCAGTGGCCCGGCCTTTCCGGGCAATTGCAGCCTGTCCTCGACAAAGAACAGAAACAGGGTTGAGGTGATGGCAACCGGCAAACTGTTCACCAGTGCCAGCACCAAAAGCCGCAACGCACCGGATTGCCCGAGCCCGGCAAAGGATAACCCCTGTCCGGTGATCGGCGCGCGACGCCACATCGGCAGGGTCACGGCCAATGTCACTATCGCCAGAACACCCAGGAACAACCCAAACGCCGGATATCCCTGAGCACCCGCACCAAACGCGACAAACAGAGCCGGGGCCGCCGCCGCGATAACAACCCCGGTCAATTGCCCGCCCTCGCGGAAGGCGGCCAGCGTCATGAGTTCCTTTGGGCTGGCCTCTTTCGCCAGCGTTGCGCTGCGCCCGTATAGCAGGATCGTACCAAGGCTGTAGGCCGAGAACAAAAGAACCAGGATAGAGACTAATGCATAGATACTGGCACCATTTGGCAAGCCAAACAAAAGCGGAAAACCGATGGCCAGACCCAGTGCGGCGGCGGCGGCAAACGTGATCTGAGCGCCCGGCCAACGGTCAATTGCCCAGCCGATCAGAGGGTCCTGCACCAGATCGACCAGTCGGATCACCAGTAAAACGGTTCCGATAACCCCCAAGCCGATGCCCAGATTGACGGCGGCAAAGCGCGGCAAGTGGATATAAAGTGGGATGCCCGCCGCGGCCAGCATCAAGGCATAGAGGCTGACTCGCGGATACAGCATCACTGCCCGCGCAGTTTCTGCGTGAAGGCAGCCGAGCGGGTGTTCTCACCAAGGAAGATTGACATGAAGCTGCGTTTGATGTCCGGGTAGGTCATGGTGCAGGTCTTGCGTCCATTCAGCCAGAATTCGACCTTGTTCGGCCCTTCGGACACCGCCAGAAACCGGTCGCCCTTGGTGACGGCGTCGAAACACACCTCAAGTTGATCGCGCACCGGGGCCGCCCGCCCGATCCGCTTCATCTCGTCCAGAGTCGAATTGATCAGCGCCTTCTTCGTGACGTTCCTGCGATATTTCAACTCCAACCCGAAATCCTGGCTCCAGGCCAAAGGGCGGCCGCCCTGAGTGAAAAGCTGGGCATCATAAAGCGGTAAGCCCAGATAGCGATAGGTTGCGGTGCCGCGCAACTCGGCGTCTTTCAGCTCGTCAACAACGGGAGACGCCGCCAGCCCGCCTGGGGCCAGCAGCGCGGCAGAAAGTAAAACGGCGCTCAGGCTAAGCCGAGGCGCTAAAGATGGGGTCTTTGTCAGAGAGTGCATTGTCAGCTCCGATTAACTGCGGGGCGCCATTCAACATATCGACGACATGCATCGCGCTGGCGATCCCGTCTTCATGAAACCCGTGCCGGTTATACGCTCCGGCGAACCAGGTGCGGTTCTGTCCCTGCATGTTGCGGATTTGCCCTTGTGCTTTCAGGGCGGCCTTGTCGAACACCGGATGGGCGAATTCGACCTGGTCATATATTTTTTTCGCGGGAATTTCGGATGAGGCGTTCAGTGTCACAAAAAGCGGGTCGCTGTCGGGGATGTTCTGAAGCCGGTTCATCCAATATGTGACCCCAACATTGCCGCCCTGTGACCGATACGTCCAACTGGACCAGCAGGCGCGGCGGCGCGGCATCTGCCGGGGATCACAGTGCAATATGGCTGTGTTGGGCTGGTATTTGATCGCACCAAGGGCGGCCCGTTCCGCCGGTGTGGCGGCATCGCCCAGAATGGCCAGCGTCTGATCGGAATGGGTGGCCAGAATGACCTCATCATACAAATCGGCCTGACCCTGGCTAAGCACGGTCACACCCAAATCGTGCCGCTGGATGTTCTGAACGGGGCTGTCAACGCGGATAGCGCTACCGCGCGCACGTAGCGCAGCCTCGATCCGGCGGACATATTCGATGCTGCCGCCTTTGACGGTGTACCACTGGTGCTGGTTGGCGCGGCCCGAGGCCAACAAAGCGTGATTGCGGAAGAACTGCACCAGCGATCGCGCCGGGAACTGATCCACGAACTCGACCGGGGTGGACCAGATCGCGCCGCACATGGGCATCAGGTAGTTATGGCGGAACCAATGACCCAGACGCAGCTGATCCACCAGCTCTCCGATGGTGGTATCATCGTCTTGCGCGGCTTCGGGGGCTTCTTTACCGAAGCGCAGGATATCTGCGATCATCTTGTAATAAGCAGGCCGCGCCAGATTGCGTTTCTGCGCCGTCAGCGTGCGCAGGTTGTTCAACCCGTATTCGATCCGGCCATTGTCGATGGTCGCGCCAAAGCTCATCTCGGATTTCGTGACCGGGACGTTCAACTCGTCAAACAGCTTGGTTAGATAGGGGTAAGTCACATAGTTGAACACGATGAATCCGGTATCGACCGGCTGATCGCCATTGCGTCCCGCCATCACCGTTCGGGCGTGTCCACCCAGCCGGGGTTCGGCCTCGTACACGGTGACGTCATTGTTTTCTGACAGATAGTAAGCTGCGGAGAGACCTGAGATGCCTGCGCCAATTACTGCGATTTTCTTCCGGTCGCCCCGGGATTCGTCGAACATTCAAGCCTCGTTATGTAACGTATTACAATAGGATACGCAGGATAGGCGGGGGTGGATCAATCGGGTTAGAGGTTTTTCTTCAATGCACTACGTTGTGACATCGGGTTACGGCCCGCGTTACAATCGTTACGACGTGATCCAGCGCCCTGTTGGGGCCGTAAAAGCACCATGAGAGAATGAAACGGTCGCTGAATGAGCAGTTTTGACGGAAAAACCTACTGGATCGTCGGCGCAAGCGAAGGCTTGGGCCGCGCGCTGGCCGAGGCGCTGGGCCGTAAGGGCGCGCATCTGATCCTGTCGGCGCGCAATGCGGATCGGCTGGCTGAGATCTGTTCCGCGCTGCCAACCGCGCGTGCGGTTCCGATGGATGTGACCGATTTAGAGTCTGTTCGCGCCGCTGTGGCCGAAGCCGGGCCGGTTGACGGGCTGGTTTACAATGCCGGGGCGTACGACCCGATGCGCAGCGGTGATTGGGATACTGAGGCCGCGCTGCGGATGGCCGATGTGAACTATCTGGGCGCCATGCGGGTGTTGGGTGAGACCGTGCCGGGCATGGTAAAGGCAGGGCGAGGGGAGATCACGCTGATCGGATCGCTTGCGGGCTATCACGGGCTGCCTGCCGCCATCGGTTATGCCTCCAGCAAGGCGGCGCTGGTGTCGCTGGCTGAAACGATGCGACATGACCTGGCCGGAACCGGCGTGACCGTTCGGATTGTGAATCCGGGTTTCATCAAAACCCGGCTGACCGAAAAGAATAATTTCAAGATGCCGATGCTGATGACGCCCGAAGATGCAGCGGATCGCGTGGTCAAAGCCATGTCGCGCCGACGTTTTCGCACGGATTTTCCTGCACCATTCTCCTGGGTGATCCGGTTGATTGATTACCTGCCGGATTTGCTGGTTTATCGCGGAAAATAGATCCTAATCAAGTGATTTCAGCCAAACTGTCCCTGACAGAACCAGCCGGCGGACATCGTGCCGCCATGGCCGTAGAACAGCCATAGCCGCTCGCCTTGTTCCGTCACCACCGCCCAGTAATCGCGCACCCCGCTGCGCCAGTTGGGGTCATCCAGCCACCATTCCGGCGCAATACGCTCCGGCCCGGTGGCCTGCGCCAGCTGCCAGTCGCGCCCGCGCCAGCGGAAGGCGGTTGGAACATCCGGGGTTTCCGGGGCCATCACCGGCTCGGGCTGCCACATCTGCAGGGGACGCGGGCGAGGCGGTGCTGGCCAGTCGTGCGCGGGTTCAGACCATGCGGCGGCCAGCACCTGCGCCGTTTTCTCGGGGATATGCGAGGCCGCGGGGTGCCGCCTTGTGATCGCGTCCAGCCCGACCCGTGCGCCCAGTTTGCCAATCAGGTCTTCGACGGCGGTGTTGCCTTCAAGGCGGTTCCGAGCCACCTGCTGCGCCTCGGCATGACCAGCCATGGTGCGGGCGTGGATGGGCTCGGTTTGGATCGCCTCAAGCCGCAGCATGTCGATGCCATAGCCGGCATCGATCTTGTCGATTTTCATCTCTAACAAGGGGCGAATACGGTATTTGTCATAGGTGGGGCGGGCCAATCCGACCTCGATGATCTCGGCAGCCTGATCGGCGCGATGCGCCTCAAGCCGCAGGGTACGGACACCGCGGCCTTTCTCTTCCAATTTGGTACAAAGCGTTGGCAACACCCGGTCGACGGCGGCCATCACATCCTCGACCAGTCCGATCGGATTGGGCAGAGTCATGCGCACCGCGAAGTGATGCGGCGGACGGGCGGGCGAGACCGGCTCGGGCGCGCTGCCCATCGCCTGATCCAGCCGCAGCACCAGCCCGCGTCCGAACCGCCGGGCCAACCCGGCGCGCGGCTGGCCCAGCAGATCCCCGATCCGGCGCAGGCCCAGACTGTTCAGCTGCGTCACGATCCGATCCTCAAGCCGCAGCGCCGCGATGGGCAAGGGGCTGAGCGCGCCATAGGACTGACCGGGTGCCGCGATCCGCGCACCACCCCCCAGCGCGACCACCTGCGGCGCGGCCCCGCCCCTGGTCCAGTGCCGCCGCTTGGTGGCGCGGGCGCGGGTGGCGCGCGCCTCCTGGCTGATGGCGTCGCCATTACGGTCCGAGGTGGCCTCTTGCCCCGCATAACGCGCCAGCGCCCAGGCCGCGCCCAGCGTGTCGGCAATACCCATCTGCACGCTGAGGCCCATATCGGCGCAGTCGGTTTCGATCACATGCAGCAGCGCCTCTTCCCCGCCAAACAGATGCGCACAGCCCGACAGGTCGATGACCAGACCATCGGGCGCCTCCTCCGCGACCCAGGGGCTGAACTTGCCCACCCAGCGGCGCAGCGCGGTCAGAAACGCAGCCTCGGCCGGGGCGTTGCGGGGGCGTGTCACCAGTGCCGCGCACATGGCATGGGCATCGCGCACCGGCTGGCCCACATGCAGACCGGCGGCCTGTGCTGGCGCATTCAGAGAGGTGACGACCTGCATGTTCGACTGTTCCGCCACCACCGCCAAAGGCCCATCCTGCAGCCCCCGCGCGGCGCGGATCAGCCGTTCAGCCCCCAGACGGGGGAACCACAGGGATAATATTCGGCGTTTGGGCATCGGGTAGACATCAAAATGTTCTTATTTTGTTCTTAAATGAGAATCAGCGCCCGAGTCCACGCCTACCCGCAGGTCACGCGCTGAATGATCCCCGATCCGTTCACAAACACATTCAACCGACCAATCCGATAATCCTGCGTGGCAATGTCATCCGGACCCAACACGCGCGACCGTTCGGGCAGATCGGCCTGAAAGGCAGACACTGGCTGGCCCACCGCATCGGCAAAGGCTTCCCCCTGGCAGAACGCCAGATCGACCGGCGCGGCCTCGGGGTCGGTTCGCGCCTCTTTGGGGGCAGGGGGCTCGGCACAGGCCGCCAGAAGGACCAGGATCGGGATAAATCGGTGCATTGGCGGTCCTTGGTCTGACAATGTCGTTTCTGCAATATCAACTGTTTAGCACAGCTGCCATCAAAGCGCAGTTGAAAACACCCTGCATTTGACGCAGGGTCGGGGCAAACAAGACAGGGAGACAGTCACCATGCGCACCCGAGCCGCCGTCGCCGTTCAGGCGGGCAAACCTTTGGAAGTGATGGATGTGAACCTCGAAGGCCCCAAAGCCGGTGAGGTTCTGGTGGAGATCAAAGCCACCGGCATCTGCCACACCGATGAATTCACCCTGTCGGGTG
>NZ_JBQFMP010000022.1:0-36856 GCF_056531905.1 Ruegeria sp. K11 | reverse complement strand
CTCCGCCGTTCCCAGCGTCCCAGCAACCGCCTCAGCAGCGCCGGTGAAGGGCGTTCTAAGTAATACTCCCAAAAGGCGCAAGAGGAAAATTCAGAAAACTGGCAAAAACTCGCAATCTTTGAATTTTTACATTTTTATCAACATCTTACAGAATTTCGATCAAGAGAATTCCCGCACCACTGTACCTAAAGCGCCCGATTTGGTTCGTTAGATGAGGGGGAATGACATTCACCGTCCCGAGTCACACGGAATCGACTTGTCGCAACCGGGTCAAAAGACTTGGGAACGGGACGCGCAGGAGAAGCAGGCCCAGAATCGTACACAGATAGATCAAAGGCTCGATCTGAAACCCTTTGGCCAGCATGACATAGTGAAGTCCCCCCAATACGGCCGCCGGATAAACCAGACGCTGCAAGCTGCGCCAGCGTGGCCCCAATTGCCGAACGGACATATTGTTAGAGGTCAAGACGAGTGGAAGCGTCAACAGGAACGCTGCCATGCCAACCGTAATGTAGGGTCGTTTCAGGATATCTGCCCAGATCTGGCTGGGCAGCTGAACATCCAGGACCAACCAGACCAACAGATGCAGGCTGACATAACCAAAGGTCAGCACGCCAAGTGCCCGTCGGAATTTGATCAGGTTCAGCCCGGCAAACCGGCGCAATGGCGAGATTGCCAGAACTGCAATCAACAGCTGCAACGTCAGTTCCCCATAGCGGTGCTCAAGCGCTTCGATGGGATCGACGCCGAGACCCCCGGTCAGGCCCTGATAAAACAACCAGGGCGCCGGAAGGGCGCCCAGCAGATACACCGCCCAGACGGGCACACGGTGACATATGCGGTTCAAAGTCTGCATGGTCTCAATAGTATTTCGACAAATCCATGCCTTCGTAAAGCCCCGCGACCTCTTCTTCGTAGCCGTTGAACATCAGGGTCGGAATTCGTTTGGCGAACAGACCACCACCGATCTGCCGCTCGGAGGCCTGAGACCAGCGGGGATGGTCCACATTCGGGTTCACATTGCTGAAGAACCCGTATTCGCGGGGGTTCGCCATGTTCCAGCTGGTCGGTGGCTCCACATCCGTGAGTGTGATGCGCACGATCGATTTGATCGACTTGAATCCGTATTTCCACGGGACCACCAGACGCAACGGCGCGCCGTTCTGATTTGGAATCGGCCGATCATATATTCCAGTCGCCATGAGAGTCAGGGGATGCATGGCCTCATCCAGCCTCAGACCTTCCCGGTAGGGCCAGTCCAGGACCGGGAACTGGACGCCGGGCATCTCATCCGGACGCAGGGCGGTCTCGAAGGCCACGTATTTCGCTTCCTCCTGCACACCCGCCATATTCAACAGATCGGCCAGTTCGAACCCATTCCAGGGAACAACCATCGACCACGCCTCGACGCAGCGAAACCGGTAAATGCGTTCTTCGACCGTCATTTCTGACATGATATCCGCAAAGTCGTAATCGCCCGGGCGATCAACCAGACCATCAATCTTGATGCTCCAGGGTTCGGTCACGAGGGTATGCGCATATTTCGCCGGGTCATCCTTGCGCGTCCCGAACTCATAATAATTGTTGTAAGAGGTGATCTCTTCCCACGTGTTCGGTTCAAGTGCCTCTTGTGCTGCCCCCGGGCGCGCAATCGTGGTCAGACCGACACCGGCCAGACCGGCCATCACCTGCCGCCGGTTCAAGAACGCCGCCCTGGGGGTCACGTCGGCATGTGTCAAAGTGTTGGTCCAGCGATGCGCCATTTAAGTCTCCGTCAATAAGTCTGCCTCAGGGGTGAGGTAGTCCGCTCTTACCACAGGGCCAAAGCAATATGCGTCACGATTGGGCGACGGGACTGTAACGTATGTGAAAAATGTATGTTTTTGCCATGACGCAGATGCAATCCGTACGAATCTCGGCACCAAGCGGCCTGATCTGACCGAATCGCAGGCAATAATCACCACGGCATGCACCCAAAGACATGCTACCCATCCGTTCCGAGATTTGAACGATCTGAGTCTCTCTGCGGACGCCTGAGTATGTGCTCATTTTCAAAACCACGAATACTGAAGGTCTGATTCAGCCCTCCACGGAGACTCCACAATGAAAAAGCTTCTTTCCACAATCGCCTTCGCAATTGCATTGACCGGCGCGCAAGCCTCGGCTCAGGAGATCGCGGATATGAGCGATCTTGAATATGCACATATCGCATACACCGCAGACAACATCGACATTCGTTACGCGCATCTGGCGCTCGCTCTGTCAGAAAACCCCGACATCCACGAATTCGCCAACACCATGATCCGCGATCATACCGCGGTGAACGAAGCTGCGCTGGGACTGCTGGAAAAACTAGGCGCAACCGCCCAGGACAATGCGTTCAGTCAAACGCTGAATGCCAATGCCGAGAAGATCATCGACAACCTGTCGCAGCTGCGCGGTGCCGAGTTTGATGCCGCCTATGCCGCCAATGAATTGGCCTATCACCAGGCGGTCAACGAATTGGTAGAAGGCACCATGATCCCGAATATCGACAACGCCGAAGTCAAAGCGCTGTTTGAACAGGGTCTTGAGATTTTCAAGGCGCATGAAGGTCATGCTGAAATGATGGTCGAGTCGCTGAACTGATGCGATCCATGGTCTCCCGCCGGAAAGTTCTAGGAGGAGCGGTGGTTTCGGCAACCGCTCTGGCCTTGGGTGTGCGGGCGGATGAGGCGCCACAGGTCCATGAGATAGCGATCAAACGCTTTACCTTTGAACCGGCGCAAATTCAGGTGAGGGTTGGTGACACACTCCGATGGACCAATCTGGACATCGCCCCTCATACCGCATCGGCAAACGATCTGAGTTGGGATACCAAGGAACTGAAGCAGGGCGAAAGCGCCGACATTCTCGTCGAAGACGGGATGGAGTCCGCCTATTTTTGCGTGTTTCACCCGCACATGACGGGCCAGATCGAAATCGTCTGAGGCCTCGGTGTTTCCAAAAACAAAAAGACCCGCCCTATGGTGGGTCTTTTTGCGGTTTATCGGTTGTTCGCCTATCAGGTTTTCCTCGGGTTGGCCCTGCAAGTATTACGTTTGAGGTCGGCACTCCGAATAGGCAATTGTCGCAGAAAGGTATGCAGGGGGAGCAGTTAAACTTGCGCACGATGCCAAAAAGTGCGCTCAACTGTTGCGGGTCGCGAGCCGTATCTATCGGTAAAATCAAGTTCTCCTTCAATAAAGCGATCCTCGCATTCACAGCCACGTCACATAGGTTTGAGTTAACGCGACGGAGGTTGCCCTGTTCTGAAACCGCTCAACACATACTGTTGTCTTTACAGTTTGAACGTAAAGGACACCAAAATGATCAGAGCGACCCTCATCACCGTCAGCTTGCTTCTCCTTGCCGCCTGCGAGGGCCCAAGCGGCGGCAGCGCCGAAAACCAAACGCCCGAGTTCGAGGACAGTTTCCGCAATCGCGGCAGTTGATGACCAGACGCAGGGTAGAAGCTCTGGTCATCGGTCTTGCTTTGAGACGCTCGTCTTTTAGTCGCGCGAGTATCTGAACCGCAGTCTGCTTGCGCCGAAAAAGATGGGCGATCCGGTTTTTGAGGCACTGTATTGCGGTTCTTTCGGTGATGGCACTGGTGGTAATTGAGCAATATCCCTGAACCAGTGGCGCGTGCGCAGCGCCGGGATAAACGTAATCTGCGTTGAAAGAATATGAGCCAGCACAAAATCGCCAAGGTTTTGGCTGGCTTAGATTGCGGTCTCGTGGGCAGCTTTAAGGGAATGGGCCTGCCCCAAAATGTTCCAGCTTCTTCACGTCGCTGTATCGGGATAGCAAAGCTTCCCGGTCTGTAATTCACGTTAATTCTCAAGATTAAACGAGGCTGAACCGCGGGAAACACAATCTCGCGCTGCAAATATTGCATCATCTCAGAATTTTTGTTCGCTTCCACATCCGAAAGTTGGTTGGCCCGTTTCCCATCGGCACGACACCCCGACCCGTCTACGGCTAAGTCGGCTGACTGGATTGTGCAGAAGCCGACAATTCTCAGATACGGTATTGTCGCCGTGTTTTTCTCATCTAAGCTTGCTGCGCGCGGGGTAATCTGTGACGCTGGGATGCCCATTCAAATAGAAAAAGAAAATCTCAGGGAGAATATTGTGAGACCTCTACTGCTGTCGACAGCGATAATCTTGGGGGCCAGTGCTGCCTTCGCCAACCAAACCGATGTTACCGTTGGGCTTCAGCTGGAGCCACCGCATCTTGACCCGACGTCTGCGGCAGCTGCTGCCATTGACCAAGTTCTCTATTCAAATGTCTTTGAAGGTCTTACCCGGTTTGGATCGGATGGATCGGTAAATCCCGGTTTGGCTGAGAGCTGGTCCATCTCTGAGGATGGCCTGACATACACATTCAAACTTCGGGACGGTGCAACCTTCCACGATGGGTCGAGCTTTGGGTCTGAGGATGTCGTTTTTTCGCTCGACCGCGCGCGGGGCGAAGATTCCACCAACGCGCAAAAGGCACTGTTTGAAGCGATCGAGAGCGTTGAAGCGGTGGATGAGACAACGGTGAACGTCACGCTCAAATACCCCCAAGGCAATCTCTTGTTCAATCTGGCCTGGGGTGACGCGGTCATTGTCGCCGAGGAAAGTGTCGCGGACATCAAATCCAACCCGATCGGAACAGGGGCTTTCCGCTTCAGCGACTGGAAACAAGGCGACAGCATCACCCTAACGCGCAACGACGATTACTGGGGCGACGCTGCAATACTGGAAACAGCGACGTTCAAATTCATTTCTGAACCGACAGCGGCATTTGCTGCGATGATGGCCGAAGATATCGACGCGTTCTATACCTACCCGGCGCCTGAGAACCTCGCTCAGTTCGAAGCTGATCCACGGTTTAACGTTCTTGCGGGAAACACCGAAGGTGAAACCATTCTGGCCATCAACAACAAGGCCGAACCCTTCAATGATGTCCGTGTGCGCAAGGCGGTCAGCATGGCCATTGACCGCCAGGCGATCATTGACGGGGCGATGTTTGGCTATGGAACACCCATCGGATCGCATTTTGCGCCGCACCATCCCGATTATGTCGATCTGACAGGGAACGCGCCTTTTGATCCCGACGCAGCAAAGGCACTGCTCGCAGAAGCTGGCTATCCCGATGGCTTCTCGACAACTCTGAAGTTGCCTCCGCCTTCCTACGCCCGTCGTGGCGGAGAGATCATCGCGGCGCAGCTGCGCACAATCGGAATCGATGCCGAGATCAGCAATCTTGAGTGGGCACAGTGGCTGGAGCAGGTTTTTCGGGGTTATGATTTTGACCTGACAATCGTCAGCCATACCGAACCGATGGATATCGGCATCTATGCGCGTCCCGAATACTACTTTCAGTATGACAATGCGGGTTTTCAGGACCTGATTTCGTCACTGGCAATCGAGACCGACCCGGCCAAGCGATCTGAGTTGCTGCAGCAGGCGCAGACAGTCATCTCAGAGGACTACGTCAACGGATATCTGTTCCAGTTGGCGCTGACATCGGTCGTGAACTCCAAGTTGGATGGCATCTGGAAAGACGCACCGACACAAGCGGTGGATTTGACGTCCGTCAGCTGGTCGGAATAACGCGCTATATGCTGCCCTACCTCGTAAAAAGACTTGGCTCGCTTTTCGTATCCCTTCTTGTAGCGAGCCTGGTCATTTTTGCCTGTATTGAAATTGTGCCGGGAGATCCGGCCTCGTTCATGTTGGGCATAAATGCGCAGCCAGATACGGTGGAAGCACTTCGGACGGAGTTGGGGCTAAACCAGTCTGTGGCAGAACGGTACCTGTCATGGGTTTCCGGTCTGTTAACGGGTGATTTAGGCACATCTTACACGTACCGTTCCCCTGTATCGGACATGGTGGCGGATCGATTGCAGGTGTCGTTGCCTCTGGCGCTTTATGCGCTGACATTGACTATTGTTGTGGCGTTTCCGGTCGGTGTTCTGGCAGCTGCGCGTCGCGGGTCGATGACAGATCTTTCTGTGATGGGGGCGACGCAACTCGGGATCGCCATCCCCA
The DNA here is from genome assembly GCF_056531905.1 of Ruegeria sp. K11. Classification (NCBI taxonomy): domain Bacteria; kingdom Pseudomonadati; phylum Pseudomonadota; class Alphaproteobacteria; order Rhodobacterales; family Roseobacteraceae; genus Ruegeria; species Ruegeria sp. K11. The sequence goes on along the minus strand of NZ_JBQFMP010000022.1, from coordinate 30,794 downwards.
ATTTCTGGTTCGCGCTGTTGATGGTGATCGTTTTCGCCATCAATCTCGGATGGTTCTCTGCCGGCGGGTTTCCAGGATGGGACGCGGGTGTCCTGGCTGGGCTGAAGGCCCTGACATTACCGGCCGTGGCCTTGGCTTTGCCTCAAGCGTCAATTCTGGCCCGCGTCATGCGGTCCTCTCTATTGGATACACTTTCAGAAGACTACGTGCGCAGCGCCCGTGCCAAGGGGCTGACGCAGGGACAGGTCATGTGGCGCCATGCATTGCGCAACGCAATGATACCCGTGCTCACGATCATTGGTCTGCAATTCTCGTTTCTTCTGGCGGGCGGGATCATAATCGAGAACGTGTTCTTCCTGCCGGGGCTTGGCCGATTGGTTTTTCAGGCGATCACACAGCGTGATCTGATCGTCGTTGAAAGTGTCGTGATGCTTTTGGTATTTGCTGTGATCGTAGTGAACTTTTTGGTCGACATTGCCTATGCATGGGTTGACCCACGACTGAGAGCCCGGTCATAGCCATGATTGAAACGGGTTTTGTCAAAAGCGCACTGCGGTCTCGCAATCTGGTTCTTGGTCTGGCATTGACTTCGGTTTTTGCATTGGGCGCTTTGATCTCACTTGTCTGGACGCCCTATGACGTCACCGTTCTGGACATCGCATCCAAGCTGAAGCCGCCATCACCCGAGCATCTGTTCGGGACAGATCATTTTGGCCGGGACACATTTTCAATGGTTATGGTCGGCGCTCAGACGTCAATTGCGGTCGCCTTTGTCGCCGTAGGAATTGGAATGGGGTTCGGCGTTCCGCTGGGGCTTGCCGCTGCAGCGAACCGGGGGAGTTGGCTGGACGAGGTGATCATGAGGGGAAATGACCTTGTCTTCGCGTTTCCGTCGCTTTTGATTGCGATCATGATCACAGCTGTTTTCGGCCCCTCGGCCGTGAACGCGATCATAGCAATCGGTATATTTAATATCCCCGTCTTTGCACGCCTCAGCCGGGGGGCCGCCCTGCCATTGTGGACGCGCGAGTTTATTCTGGCCGCACGAGTCGCCGGGAAAGGGGCCACGCGCATATCTGTCGAGCATATCCTGCCCAATATCACCAACTTGCTGATCGTTCAGGGAACAATACAGTTCTCGTTGGGCATTTTGGCAGAAGCAGGGTTGAGCTATGTCGGTTTGGGCGCACAGCCCCCGATCCCAAGTTGGGGGCGGATGCTGGCCGAAAGCCAGACGCTGATCTCGATTGCTCCACATCTGGCGCTGTTTCCCGGTTTTGCCATTCTGCTGACCGTGCTGGGGCTGAACCTGGCCGGCGATGGCCTTCGCGACCTGCTGGATCCACGAATCCGGAGAACCGGGCGATGAATCTTCTGAACATTCGCGACCTCTCGTTAACCGTTCATGGCACGCAAATCCTCGACCGTGTGTTGATTGACATAGAAGCAGGAGAAGTTTGCGGGATCATCGGTGAAAGTGGCTCTGGCAAATCTCTTACGGCCTTCTCGGTGATGCAGCTTCTTCCTGATGGTTCGAAGTGTTCCGGAGCGATCTACTTGGACGGCAAGGATGTCTTGCAAGTCGGCGAAGCAGCCATGTGCGATATTCGCGGGAAGACCGTCGGAATGGTGTTTCAGGAGCCCATGACAGCCTTGAACCCAGTACAGACAATCGGCCAGCAGGTCGCTGAAACGATCCGCATTCACGAGGGCACGACCCGTGCCGAAGCGATGGTGCGTGCCGCGGAAACTTTGACTCGGTGCGAGCTGCCGCAAGATCGTTTTCCTCTTTCACGCTACCCGCACGAATTGTCGGGAGGGCAGAGACAGCGGGTGGTGATCGCGATGGCGATTGCATTGCGGCCCAAACTGTTGATTGCGGATGAGCCGACAACCGCGCTTGATGTGACCACCCAGGCCGAGATTCTCAGGTTGCTCAAGCAACTCGTTTCCGAGGACGGTATGGGCTTGATGCTGATCACGCACGATCTGGCGGTCGTAACTGATATTGCAGACAATATTGTCATCATGAAGACCGGTCAGGTCGTGGAGCGCGGCGCGGCCGCATCTCTTCACCAAAGGATGCAACATCCCTACACCAAAGCGCTGTTTGAAGCATCGACACACCAGCCGGACGCATCCTCTCATATCGAGGATACTGTTCTGCTCCGCGTCGAAAATGTGGTTCGCGAATATGCCGGTCCACGCAAATCTCTTTTTAAAAAACCCGCACCGTTTCGTGCGGTCAACAGCGTCAGTTTCAACCTGCGGCGCGGAGAATGTTTAGGGCTTGTGGGCGAAAGCGGGTGCGGAAAGTCCACTCTGACACGGGCAATCCTGGGATTGGATGCCATTCAGGGTGGGTCGATCCGGCTGAATGAGCTGGATGTTCAAACAGACGATACAGCCCGGCAAGGGATGCAGGTTGTCTTTCAGGATCCATATGGCTCTTTCAACCCGAGACACAAAGTCGGGCGGCTGATTGCGGAACCTTTCTTTCGGTTGGAGCGTCAAGCAACCGATGAGGAAATCGCCGAATCCCTGGTATCCGTCGGCCTCAAGCCCGCTGATCGTGACAAATATATTCACGAGTTTTCAGGTGGTCAGCGACAGCGCATTGCCATCGCACGCGCATTGATTACAAAGCCGGAACTCATCATTCTGGACGAGGCCGTTTCCGCACTCGACGTCTCGATCCGCGCGCAAATTCTGGACCTGCTGGCAGATCTTTCCGCCGAGCGCGGCCTGACCTATCTTTTCATCACGCATGATCTGAGCGTCGTAAAAGCGATCTCTGATCGCGTTTTGGTCATGCAGAACGGCGAGATCGTCGAAGAAGGGCAGACCGACACGGTCTTCCGTTCGCCACAACAGGAATACACGAAGACACTGATAGCAGCGGCCCCACAGCTGACTTCGTTGGAACGCGCGCGCGCATGAAATGAGTAGATCAGGGCCGTACCGGGCCGCGAGTGTGACCCCTGATGGGGTGTTGCCGGTTTGATGGATGAGAAAACTAGGAAATGTCTATGCCTCTGACCGTTTTTGGAATTGACCCCGGAACCTGCATGATCGGCGGGAGTTGGGTACCCCCTGCATCCGGAGACATGCTTGATTTGATCAACCCATCTGATTCCTCAATCTTGTGCATGATCGCGAAGGGCGGACCTGAAGATATCGACCGCGCCGTTCAAGCGGCCGAAGCAGCTTTGCTGGGGGTTTGGGGCAAGGCAACGGCTGTAGAGCGCGGCCGGATCCTGGCCAGGCTGGGCGCACTGGTTCTGGACAACATCGATGAGTTGGCGCGGCTTGAGGCCAGTGATGTCGGCAAACCGCTCACACAGGCCCGTGCCGATGTCATAGCACTTGCCCGTTACATGGAGTTTTATGCGGGTGCGGCTGACAAGCTCCACGGTCAGACTATTCCCTACTTAGACGGCTACACCGTTTACACATTGCGCGAACCCCATGGCGTCACGGGCCATATCATCCCCTGGAACTATCCGATGCAGATCATCGGACGCTCGGTTGGTGCAGCGCTGGCCACAGGGAACGCTTGCGTTCTGAAACCCGCCGAAGAGGCATGCCTGACTGCGCTGGCCTTCGCGGAACTGGCAAAACGGGCCGGGCTGCCTGACGGCGCGTTGAATGTTGTTCCGGGACTTGGCAAAGAAGCGGGCGCAGCGCTCAGCCTGCACAAGGGCGTGCATCACGTATCCTTCACAGGATCTGTTGGCGTAGGCAAGCGTATTCAAAAAATGGCAGCAGACAACGTTGTCCCGGTGACGCTGGAGCTTGGAGGAAAATCTCCGCAGGTGTTCTTCGATGATGCGGACCTTGTAGCGGCTTTACCCTTTTTAGTGAACGCCGGTATCCAAAATGCGGGCCAGACCTGCTCGGCCTCATCACGCATTCTCGTCCATGAAAGTCGATACGATGAGGTGCTGTCGGCAATGTCGAAACGATATGCTGATTTACGAGCCGGACCTGCCCTTGCTGACCTCGATCTCGGGCCGCTCGTCTCCCATCGGCAGAAAGAGATTGTCGAGAACTTCATCGCAATGGGGTCTGATCTTGAAGTCGCAGCCCAGGGAGAAGTTGTAGCGTCTGCTCCAGAAACCGGCGCCTATGTCGCGCCAACGCTTTTTGCGAATGTACCTCCCGATCATATCCTCGCTCAGGACGAGATTTTCGGGCCGGTGCAAGTCGTCGTTCCGTTCTCGGACGAGGATGAGGCCGTGTCCATAGCCAATGGCACGGAGTTTGGTCTTGTGGCAAGTTGCTGGACGCGTGACGGCGCTCGTCAGATGCGCATGGCCAAACGCTTAAAGGCGGGTCAGATATTTTTGAACAATTACGGCGCTGGAGGTGGCGTTGAACTTCCTTTTGGCGGCACAGGTCTATCCGGTCATGGTCGCGAAAAAGGCTTTGAAGCACTTTATGGCTTCACAACCCTGAAAACAGTCGCTGCATCACATGGATAGCGCCAAACGAGCATTCACGCTTCACTTGGCTGACGGTACTGACAATGCAGACGGGGGTGCTGGAGGGGTTTTTTGTTGGAGATATCCAGGAAAAGAGGAGCCGCAACAGGTTGCACCATCGAAGCTGTTCTTTGCTGTGCAGGATAGCACTAGTGTAGCACCGTTACCGCCCTCCGGCGCCCGGAACGAACGAGTCTGTCATTTGGTGACTTACGAACTGCTTACGGCTTTGCACCTCTGGCGTTCAGGATATGAGCCTGACGATGTGAAGTCGTTAAGCAATTGATCCAGTGGATCACTTGTAGTCTGAACGGGCTGTATTGAGATTTTCTGACGCTGGTTGCGGGAGGGCGCAACCACCGTTGCCGAACGCAATTGAAATGTCAGGTTTAGGTGCGAATCCGACATACGCAACTCGCACCTAAACTTCCGCAACGCGGGACTTTGCAGCCATCCGCATTCTTAATTCAAAGGACCGCAGTCAGCCCGAACCAGACATACAAAACTAGACTTTGCAAATCCCGAGAAGCGGGACAAAGTGAGCTTTCGCGGCGTCTATACCAACGACCGGTTTAGACGGTTTCGCACAAGTTGAGTGGCCATGAACAACAAAACCCGACAGTGAATCATATTCAGGCCATGGAGCGAAATTCAATCTACCGACATCGCTGTCTTTCGAAAGGCCAGCAAAGCCAATATGCAAATACTCATCATCCCCATAGCCAATAGAAAAGTGACGTTCACATTCTGCATTTGATCCGCCAGTGCGCCTGCCGTTGGCGGCGAAACCATCATGACGATATAATACATCGAATAGTAGACGCCTGTGCCAAAGGCTCGCGCATGGGCCGGGAGTATCTGCGAGGTCATACTTACAATCGCTCCGGGCGAGAGTCCGATTAGGAACCCGGCCAATGCAAACACGATCCATGCAGTCGATGCAGTAAGATAGAGCATCAGCGGAAGCAAAAAGACTGCTGCAACCAAAGTAAAAAGGACTAGAGCATCTCGACGGCCTGACCTGTCAGCAACCCATCCCCCCAAAGGTGCGGCTATGACAATGGCGAACATGAAGAGGCTCGTTGCGGTGCTTGCTCCGGCAACCGAAAGACCGCTATCGACCAATATTATCGGGCCAAAGCCAAAGACCATAGCGAGTGCCGCGTTGTAGAAGCCCCATATCAGTGCTGCGAAGGTCAGTGGCACCCACGGCAGGTCAACTAAAACAATGCGTCCATGTGCAACGGCCGCTTCTGGCGTCTCGTAGGTCACCCAGAACGAGGCCAACGCCACCGCAATCACCAACGCGACACATGCCCAAGCCCAACCCAAGCCACCTTGACCAGCGAGCCATGGCAGGATGACCAGTGCCAAGCCAATCCCCATCGGCCACGAGCTAATAAATATTGCCATAGCGGCCGCCAGGTTACGCCCGGCAAACCAATCAACCACCATCTTCGTCATCAGGACATTGACGACCACGCCTCCGATACCCGCCATGACGCGCCCGGCGACCAATCCGCTAAATGTCGAGGCCTGCAATACGAGAATGCTGCCCACAAGCATCAAAATGAGGCTCACTACAACGACACGCTTGTCACCTAAAACAGATGCAACTGATCCCCCAAGGATCGCCACTATGATACCCGGGCCAAGGTAAAGTCCGATCAACAGTCCAATCTCAGTGATCGACAGCAGTAAGCTGTCGATCATAAGCGGAGACAACGCCGCTACCGATTGGAACTGAAAAGCCATAGTCGTTCGCGCAAAGAACAACACAAACAGTATGACCCAGCGATTTCGCAAAAAACATGCTCCGAAGCAGGAATTTCAGACCCGCAAAATGCATCGCCGGTCACCAATGCTAGTCATACCGATTGTTATCCGGCAAGGATAGTTCGTAGCGCAACGTGCTCGGTTCGCTTGCCGCTTCAAACCGGCCCTTCGACGAACGACGACAAGTCAGCACACAGGGCTCAAAGCGGTCATCCAACGGTTTTGGTTGGCTTTTGTCATTCGAACGACTGCATAGCCGGACAAAACTGCCATTAGCTTTATTTACCTGAATGACCCCTTAAAGCCCCGCCGCAGACATTCATATTTCTGCAGATTGTGCGGAAAGTGAATCCTCAGGCTGTTTTGGCGGTTTTAACGCTAGCCGCGCGCACCAGCAGCGTCGCGCTTGCCACGTTGATGGCCAGCGCGGTGTTATACAGCGTGGCCAGTCGTAGCAGCGACTTCACATCCACATCGTGAGGCAGCGCAGAAAGCGGGTCGATGAAAAAGATCAGCGCATCAAGGCGCCCTTCAGCTATCATCGCGCCGATTTGCGCGTCACCTCCGAGAGGGCCACTTTTCAGACAGGTGATCTGTAACCCGACTTCAGTGGCGATACGCCCCCCGGTCGTGCCGGTGCCGAACAATTCCATCTCTGCCAGTTCGGACTTATGCGCATTCGCCCATTCGATCATCTGATCTTTCATCTTGTCATGCGCAACCAGTGCCATCGAGTGGATCATGGGCGCAGTTCTAACGTCTTGCGGCATCGCTCAATCGGCCTCCGTCGGATTGTCCGCAGCCCAGCTCCAAGCCAGCGGCGATTTGCGTTTCAGGGCACCGCTTAAATGTTGGCGCATCCGGTAAGAGGCATCTGCAACGTTGCCGCGCTCTAAAAGAGACAAGATCTCGAGATGTTCAGAGCATTGCTCGATCAGGCGTTCGCGGTTGACTTCAGCCCGGTACTCCATCAAGCGGCGCATCCGGTTGGCTCTCTGTAGGGACATCAGGAAAAATGGGTTGCCCGAGAGTTTGATGAGTTCTTCATGAAACAGCGAACCGTTCTTGAGCAAGGACTCGTCCGGAGCTGATTTCACGTCCATGTTCAACATGCCTTCCTGAATACGCCGCTGTTCATCCAAGACTTTATGATCAAGCTCGAACGTGGGTTCGAGCATGGCGGCGGGTTCGATCGCCATTCGAAATCTATAGATCTGATCGAAAGCCTCTGGGGTCTTGGCAACCGGCAAAAAACGCCAACCGTATCCCTCTTTGCGTTCTGCCCATCCTTCCCGGGATGCCCTGGCCAATAGGTCGTGAGCCTTGGTTTTAGTCCAGCCATATCGCTGACGCAAAAACTGTTCAGTAACGTCCTCGGGGATCTGGTTGGTCAGCCAGTCGTTGGCGAGGGTTTGATAGTCCTCATTTCCCTCGGGCATCGCTTTTGCCAGGGTAGAATTTATCTTTGATGGGATTTTGTCTGCAACAAAATATCCGCGGTTTGGTTGCCGGACGAGTACCTTCTGGTTTTCAAGGCTAACCAAAGCTTCGCGTACCGGAGTACGCGAAACGCCGTATCTGTCGGCAACCTGCTGGGCGCTGACATGCTCTCCGGCACTTAGGGAGCCGGACACTATGTCATGTAGTAGCCGGTTGGAGATCTTCCTCGAAAGCTCGCTTGTTCTTCCCGACATCCTAATCACCGATGGGTTGATTTGGGGGCATCCCAGATTGCATTTGCCTTTCCAGAACGCCCCAGTTTTCTGGCTTTATGAGCTATAAAAACCAAAAAATTGGATTTAGGTCTACACCTTTCTGCAACTGTCACGTGCCCATGATTGGTTTTTTGCCAGTCCGGTAGAACAAAAGCCAAGCTCCGGTGACGCCGGGTAGAAAAGTAAGTTGTTATTATTCAATGCTTTTTTATCGATACGGCAACAGTACGGCTAATATGCAGCAATGTGACTTTGGATTTTTGACCGCGTAAAAGCAAATTTAAATTGGCTTTTTGCAATCAAATATGCAATTCCTGTTACTGGCGCGAGATTCGCGCTACCGAACATCAAAAAATGGGAGGACCACCTCGTGTTCATGAAACTTACTCGTGCAAGCGCCTTCGCTACCGTTGCCCTGCTGGCCGGTGTGGGTACTGCATCCGCTGAATTCAAAGCTGAAAGCCCGCAGTGCATCGCCCCGTCCAACCCGGGTGGTGGCTGGGACTTCATCTGCCGTACAACCGCCAAACACCTTTTTGATCTGGGTGTCATCGAAGATTCGATGCAAGTCACCAACATGTCGGGTGGCGGCGGTGGTGTTGCCTTTGCCCACGTCACCAAAGAGCGTAACGAAGACAACAACCTGATCGTTGCAGCGTCTATGTCGACCAGCGCGCGTATAGCGCAGGGCATCTATGAGGACGCGACGCAGGATGACGTGCACTTCCTGGCGACCTTCGGTGCGGAATATGGCGCCATCGCTGTGCGTGCAGACTCGCCCTTCCAGACGCTAAAAGACATGATGGACGCGATCTTGGAAGATCCGCGTTCGGTCGGTATCGCTGGCGGCTCGTCGGTTGGCAGCTTCGACCACATCAAGCCCATGCTGGTGGCACGCGAAGCAGGAATGGAAGACGTCACGCAGCTGAAATACGTCTCGTTTGACGGTGGCGGCGAAGCGATGACAGGTCTGCTTTCGGGTGCGACCGAAGCGCTGTCAGGTGACTTCTCGGAAATGCTGGGTTTCTTGGAGTCGGGTGACATCCGCATCATCGGCATCATGGCGCCCGAGCGTCTGGCCAACTACCCGGACATCCCCACCGCAAAAGAGCTGGGCTATGACGTGGTTGGTGCGAACTGGCGCGGTCTTTACATGCCCGCTGGTGCCTCGGACGAAGCGAAAGAGTTTTGGTCGAACGCCATTAAGACCATGGTTGCCGACCCGGGCTTCCAGGCAACCCTTGAAGAAGCTGCAATCGCACCCTTCAACAACTTCGGCGACGATATGCACAACTTCGTGGCGGGCAGCATCTCTGATGTGACCAAGCTGTCGAAAGAGATTGGCATTATCCAATAACGCGACATCGGGCTGGCCGCATGAACCGGCCAGCCCACTGCGCATTAAATGAAAGGGAGAAGAAAATGAGTGACCGCATCTTTGGCGGCTTTGGGTTGGCGCTCGCCATCTTCTATATTTGGGCCGCATCAACGATCAAAGACAGCTTCATGGTCGATGTGGTTGGTCCACGTGCATTCCCCTACATCGTAGGCTCCATCGTCGCGCTTTGTTCGCTCTACTTCATTTTGCGTCCCGACGACGAACCGGAATGGCCGCATATGCGCGAATTTGCCGAAATCGTCTTCGCGGTAGCTGTCATGTTTGCTTATAGCTGGGCGCTTCCTGAAATCGGCTTCCTGATTTCGACTGTATTCGCAACAGCCTACCTGACGTGGCGCCTGGGGACACAACCCCTTTGGTCCCTCGTAACGGGGGTCTGTACCTCGGTTGGTATCTACGTCGTTTTCCACCTGATCCTCGGCCTTGCTTTGGCCAAAGGTCCACTTGGTTTCTGAGGAGCGATACCTATGGAAATTCTGTCTCTTCTTGCAGATGGCTTTGCCATCGCACTCACCCCGCAGAACCTGTTGCTGGCGGTCATCGGTTGCTTTCTGGGAACGTTGATGGGTGCACTTCCGGGTCTTGGCCCAGCCAATGGTGTAGCGATCCTGATCCCCATTGCCTTCTCGTTGGGTCTGGGCCCGACCGCATCTCTGATCCTGCTGGTCAGTGTCTATTACGGTGCCATGTATGGGGGACGGATCAGCTCGATCCTACTGAATATTCCCGGCGACGAACCGGCGATGATGACCTGTCTGGACGGCTATCCGATGGCCCAGCAGGGCAAGGCAGGCGAGGCCCTGTCGCTGTCTGGGGTTGCCTCGTTCGTAGGTGCCTTCGTGGCCACCTGTGGTCTGGTCGTTCTGGCCCCGCAGTTGGTGAAAATAGCCCTTCTATTTGGACCGGCCGAGTATTTCGTACTGTTCACGGTGGCCTTTGCAACCCTTGGCGGCATCTCGTCCACTAACCAGGCAAAATCGGCATTTGCGGCAGCGCTGGGACTGGGCATTGCCATGATTGGCAGCGACAGCCAGACGGGCTCGCAGCGATTCACCTTCGACCACGTACACCTTTATGACGGCATCGACTTCCTGATTGCGATCGTCGGCTTGTTCGCGCTGAGCGAGGTGTTCATCTTCCTCGAGCATCACCGCGGTGGCGCAGTCGGCTCAGCCGGGGCAACCAAAATTGGCCGGATCATGCCCGACTTCAAGATGATCAAGCGCTGCCTTCCCTCGATGGCGCGCGGCACGGGTCTTGGCTTCTTCTCGGGCGTTCTGCCCGGTGCGGGCGCATCGTTGGGATCGTTCCTGGCTTACTCGTTGGAAAAGCAAGCGGTTGACCGTGATGGCAAGACCTTCGGCAAAGGTGACCCGCGAGGCGTCGCGGCACCGGAAGCGGGCAACAACGCGGCCTCGGGTGGCGCACTGGTGCCGATGCTGGCGCTGGGTGTTCCCGGTTCGGGGACAACGGCGGTTCTGTTGGCAGTGCTGCTGCAGCTGAACATCACGCCTGGTCCGCTGCTGTTTTCGAAAAGCCCGGACATCGTGTGGGGCCTGATCGCCTCGCTGTTCCTTGCGAACTTCATCCTACTGGCCATGAACATCCCGCTGGTAGGCATCTTCACCCGTGTGCTTATGGTCCCGACCCGGATCCTGATGCCGATCGTCGCGATGATTTCCTTCGTAGGCATCTATTCGATCACCGGCTCGACCTTTGACGTGATGCTGATGGTGGGCTTTGGGATTGCTGGCTGGGTTCTGCGCAAACTCGACGTGTCTCTGGTGCCCGTGATCCTTGGCATTCTCCTAGGCAACCAGATGGAAGTGAACCTGCGCCGTGCCATGACGATCTCGGATGGCGACTGGTTCATCCTCGTCGGCAGCCCCCTGGCCATCATCCTGTGGCTTGTGGCAATCGCCGGCTTCGTGCTGCCCATGCTGATGGGGCGTCGCATGAAGAAGCGGATGGAAGCCGCACGCGATCAAGAAGAATTCGTCGGCGACTAAGCCGACACCCTCAACGAACTTGGCCAAATGGCCGATCATAGGAGACTAGTATGCGTATCATGACACTGCCCTGCGATGGTATCGGGCCGGAAATCATGGCGGCGACCCTGGAAGTTGTCGAGGCTGCGAACAAACGCTTTGATCTGGGACTGACCTTCCATGAAGAAGAGAGCGGTTTCACCAGCTTAAAGAACCACGGCATCACCCTGCGGGAAGAGGTTCTGGATCGCGCCCGCACCGAATTTGACGGTGTGATCCTAGGCACTCAGTCACACATGGATTATCCCCCGGTTGTCGAAGGTGGACGCAACGTGTCGGCTGGCTTCCGCATCGGGCTGGACCTCTATGCAAACGTACGTCCCGCACGTACCCGCAGCTTCATCCCGAACAAAGCGCCAGGCATGGATTTGGTGATCATGCGTGAAGCCACCGAGGGCTTCTACCCTGACAGAAACATGTACAAGGGCGTGGGCGAGATGATGCCCGACCCCGACATGGCGCTGTCGGTACGCAAGATCACCCGCCACGGCTCGATGCGGATTTGTCGCGAAGCCTTCAAGTTGGCAATGCAACGCAACAAGAAGGTTGCGGCGATCCACAAGGCAAACTCGTTCCTGATGACCGACGGACTGTTCCTGGAATGCTTCCGCGAAGTGGCCAAGGACTTCCCCGAAGTTGAAACCGAAGAGCTGATCGTCGATGCTTTCGCCGCACTTCTTGTGCGCAAACCCGAAGCTTACGATGTGGTGGTAGCTACCAACTTTTACGGGGACATCCTGTCGGATCTAGCGTCGGAATTGTCTGGGTCATTGGGTCTGGCAGGGTCGATCAACGCCAACGCTGAAACCGGTCTGTGCTGCGCTCAGGCGCAACATGGATCGGCGCCGGATATTCAGGGGCAGAACGTCGCCAACCCGACCTCGTTGATCCTATCAGCGGCCATGATGCTGACCTGGCTGGGCGAACAGCGTGGCATCCAGAAGTTGATGGATGCCGGTCAAGCCATTGCCGACGCCGTGGACGCAGTGATCGACGTCTCGGAAAACCGCACCCGTGACTTGGGTGGATCCGTGAACTGTGACGCCTTTGGCTCCCTCGTCGCAGAAGCCGTAGTGCGCGAAAGCGTTGCAGCTTGAGGATACTCCTTGCGGGCAACTCTTGCCCGCAGCTTTTCGGCGGCACTGCCTCTCTCCCTGTGGTGTCGCCGAATATTTCAGGACGCAAAAAAGATGAAAGACCGACCGCGCATAGCGCTTATTCATGCAACCAAAGTGGCGATTGATCCGATCGAGGATGCTGCAGAGAAGCTTTGGCCGGAAGCCGAGATGATCTCGATATTGGAAGAGGGTCTTTCGGTGGATCGTGCGAAATCGGCGGAACTTTCCGCTGACCTTCTGCGCCGGATAATCGACCTTTCCCGCTATGCCGAGGCTGCAGAGGCCGATGGGGTTTTATTCACCTGTTCCGCCTTCGGGGCGGCCATCGAACGTGCCAATTTCGAGGCGGGCATTCCAGTAATGAAGCCTAACGAAGCTATGTTCGAAGCGGCATTCTCCCACGGAGACCGAGTTGTCATGCTGTACACTTTCCAACCTGCCGCCGGTGGGATGGAGGATGAGTTCCTTGAGGCTGCTCGCGAGAAAGGCAGCATCGCGCAAATCACCTCGGTCTTTTGCGAGGGCGCGCTGGACGCCAAAAAGGCTGGCGACGACGAAACTCACGACCGATTGATTGCCAATACCGCCGCCATGATCACTGATGCGGATGTCATCCTGCTGGCGCAGTTTTCCATGGCCAGCGCTGCGAATGCGGTGCGCGAATGCACTGACGTTCCTGTTCTGACCAGCCCTGAGGCCGCGATTGAAGAAATCCGCCGCCGGATCGAACACAATAACGAGGTTCAGCAATGCTAATTGGCGTTATCGCAGATGATTTCACTGGCGGCAGCGATGTCGCCAACACTCTGGCCAAAGGCATTGACGGCGAAGGAGGTCTGAGAACCGCCCAGTATCCAGGCGTGCCTACTGGCCCTGCCGCACCGGACATCGACGCCGGCGTTGTTAGTCTGAAGTCGCGTTCGAACCCGGTTGAAGATGCGGTGCGCGAAAGCCTCGAGGCGCTGAAATGGCTTCTGGATCAGGGCTGCAAGCAGATCGTATTCAAGTATTGCTCGACCTTTGATTCAACGCCTGAAGGCAATATCGGCCCGGTGGCCGATGCTCTGGCCGCCAAGCTGGGGGCGCGCGGCGTGGTGGTTTGTCCGGCCTTTCCGACGACCGGGCGCACGGTCTACCAGGGCCATCTGTTCGTGCATGACATGCTGCTAAGCGAAAGTGGGATGCAGAACCATCCGTTGACGCCGATGACGGATCCCGACCTGCGCCGCTTCCTGCGCTTGCAGACCGAGCATGCGGTGGGTCATTTGCCGCTGTCGACCGTGTTGGCCGGGTCCGAACAGGTGCGGGCTGCGCTGCAAGGTGCGGAAGAACACTATGCTGTGACAGATGCCGTATCTGACGAAGACTTGCTGACGCTGGGCGAGGCACTTGAAGGCGCTGCGCTGGTTACGGGCGGTTCGGGCATCACGCTGGGCTTGCCGCGCAACTTCATTCGCAGCGGTCAGGCCAAGGCCAATTTGCCCTCTGCAGAAGGCATTCAAGGCCCCGAGGCCATTCTGGCGGGGTCGTGCTCTGGTGCGACGCGCGGTCAGCTGGCCGAGCATCAGAAATCGCATCCGACCTATGCCATCGACGTACCCGGCGTCATGAATGGGAGGGTCACAATGGATGACCTGCTGGAATTCATCGCTGAGAACACCGGCAATGCGCCCCTGGTCCATTCTTCTGGCACCCCCGACGAGGTGAAAGCGATTCAAGGCAAGTTCGGTCGCGAGGCCGTGGCCGAGAAGCTGGACGCTCTGTTTGCCGACACCGCCCGCGCACTGGTGCAACGCGGCTATCGCCGGATCGTTGTGGCGGGCGGCGAAACTTCGGGCGCGGTGGCGCAGGCAGTGGCGGGCGAACTTGGCTCGCCTGCGATGCGTATCGGCGCGGAAATCGACCCTGGCGTTCCAGTCCTGACACTGGGCGAGGATCAACCGATCTCGCTTGCGCTGAAATCAGGAAATTTCGGCGCGCCGGACTTCTTTACTAAAGCTCTGCGCATCATGGAGGGGAGGACATGAGCACCGAAGCAGATCTGCGCCAAGAGATGTCGAACCTCTGTGCGTCCCTGTTCAACCGGGGCTTTTCGGTCGGGACGGCGGGCAATGTCTCAGCCCGACTGCCCGATGGCATCCTCATGACACCGACCAATTCTACTTTGGGCGCGATTGATCCCGACCGGATTAGCAAAATCGATCTGGATGGCAATCACGTGGCGGGCGACCGTCCGACCAAGGAAGTGTTCCTGCATCAGGCCTTCTATGAAACCCGTCCGCAGGCGGGGGCCGTGGTGCACCTGCATTCGACCTGGGCGACCGCTCTTTCCTGTCTACAAGACACCAACCCCGATGACTGCATTCCACCACTGACACCCTATGTGGTGATGCGCGTGGGCACGGTGAAACTGGTGCCTTACGTCAAACCGGGCGACCCGAAATCGGGCGAACTGATCCGTGACCTGAAGGGCGCGTACAGCGCAGTTCTGCTGGCCAATCACGGCCCCGTGGTGTCGGGCAAGGATCTGTTCTCGGCCGTGTGCGCGGCAGAAGAGCTGGAAGAAACTGCCAAACTTCTTGTAGCACTGCGCGGGCAAAAGACGCGCCTCCTGAGCGAGGCCGACGTGGCCGACCTGAAAGCAACCTACGCAAATATGTGAGACCGAAATGAAAACTGCTGACCTAATTGATGACCACGCCGACAAACTGTCGCTTGTTCACTTGCCGTTTCGTCGCTTCGGCACGGCACCGCATTTCGCCGCCCCCGTGCAGACCGTGAAGTGTTTCGAAGACAACATGGTCATGCGCGCGCAGTTGGAAAGGCCCGGCGAGGGCCGCGTGTTGGTCGTAGATGGCGGCGGTTCCACCCGCATTGCCATTCTAGGGGATATGATCGCGAAAATGGCGATCAATAACGGATGGGTGGGGCTGGTTCTCAACGCCTCCATTCGCGACAGCGCTGAGATCGAGCAGATGGCGACGCAGGTCTTCGCACTGGCAACCTCGCCGGTGAAAAGCGCGAAAATGGGCTGGGGCAAAGCTGGCTGCGATATTCACATCGGCGGTGTGACCATTGCGCCGGGCGACTGGATCTATGGCGACGCCGATGGAGTATTGCATAGCAAGGTCAAACTCGTGTGACAGCGGCCACTATCCATTTGGACTCCAGCGAGGATAAGGTGATCCCCGATCTGGAAATTGATGCAGGGACGTGCCGTTTAAGGGCCACGGACCTTCCACGTGTTTTAGGCGACCGACTGGATCGGTTGCCTTTTATCCTGCGTCTTCTAGCCGAAAACCACCTACGCGCCACCGGCCAGTCGGACGCGCTTGTAGCGGCGCTGGATGCCTGGCTTGAGGGGCGAAACGATGGGTTTGAGCTCACCTTCATGCCCAACCGCATCCTAATGCACGACACCACCTGCACGCCCGCACTGGCGGACATTGCCGGGATGCGCGACGCGGTGGCCGAGGCTGATGGCGACCCGGGCGTTCTCTCCCCGAACCTGCCGGTCAACGTCTCAGTTGATCACTCATTGGCGGTGGATCGCTATGCCACGCTGGCGGCGTTCTCAGCCAATGCTCGCAACGAAATCGCCCGCAACGGCGAGCGGTACAGCTTCATGAAATGGGCATCACAGAATATGGATGGGGTTACGGTGCATCCGCCGGGCACCGGGATCATGCACACGATCAACCTTGAACAACTGGCAACGGTGCTTGAGATCGGCTCCGACGGACGGGCCCACCCTGACATGCTGTTGGGCACTGACAGCCACACGCCGATGATCAATGGCATTGGCGTGCTGGGCTGGGGGATTGGCGGGCTCGAGGCGGAGAGCGTCATGTTCGGCCAAGCCACGACCCTGAGCATGCCCGAAGTGGTGGGCGTGCGCCTGACTGGTCGGCTGCCCGAGGGCACCATGCCGACCGATCTGGCGCTTGAAGTGACGCACCGGTTGCGGGTGCTTGATGTCTCCAGCAGTTTTGTCGAGTTCTGCGGCCCCGGCCTGTCTACGCTCAGCGCCGATGCCCGCGCGGTGATTGCCAATATGGCGCCGGAATACGGTGCCTCGACAGGGTTTTTCCCGGTGGATGGCGAAACCGTTGCCTATCTGAAACGCACCGCACGGCCCTGCAGTTTGACGGGCAGTATCGAACCTGTTTTTCGTGCCACGGGTCTGTGGTTCGATCCCGCCACCACTCCGCGCTTTGATCGGGCGGTCGAGATTGATCTGACCTCGATCACCCCGACTATTTCTGGCCCGCGCCGCCCACAGGACATCTGCACCCCGGCACAGGCCGCAGCGCGGGTCGAGACGGCGCTGGACCGTCTGCTGTCCCGTGCGCCGCGCATCGAAGGCGTGGTGCCCGATGGCGCGGTGGGGATTGCCGCGATCACTAGCTGCACCAATACCTCGGATCCCTACATGATGATCGCGGCCGGGTTGTTGGCGCGCAAGGCGCGGGCGCTAGGGCTGACGACGCCGTTCTGGGTTAAAACCTCGATGGCGCCGGGCTCGCCGTCGGCGCGGGATTATCTGCAGCGCGCGGGCCTTATCCCCGATTTATCGGCACTGGGGTTTGATCTGGTTGGCCATGGCTGCACCACCTGCATCGGCAATTCCGGCCCCTTGCCCGAGGTGATCGAGACCGCGCTGAAGGACGGCAAGGCGATCAGCGCCGTGCTGTCGGGCAATCGCAACTTTCCGGGGAGGGTGCATCCGAAGCTGGATCTGGGCTATCTGGCCTCGCCACCCTTGGTCGTTGCCTATGCGTTGAAGGGCGATATTTTTGGCGATATCTTGAATGACCCGATCGGCAAGGGCGCAGAGGGTCAGCCGATCTATCTGCGCGACATCTGGCCCGATATCTCCGAAATAAAGGCACTTCTAAAGGCGGGCTATCGTCAGGTGGACGTTCCCGCCGCCTTTGCTGCGGCCACCCATAATGCCGCGTGGAACCGGATTAAGGTCCATGACAGCACGCGCTTCCCGTGGGAGCCAACCTCGCGCTATCTGCGGCGGCCGAAATTCACCGCCGAGCCTCAGCAATCGCGGTTAGGCGACTATACCGCCACGCCTCTGATGGTGCTTGGGGATGATATGACGACCGACCATATTTCGCCGGCGGGGTGGGTGGATCCAACCAGTTTGGCGGGCAAATGGCTGTGCGCTCGCGGCGGTGATCCCAAGGACATGAATGTCTATGCCGCCTATCGCGGCAATTGGGAGGTCATGCTACGTGGCCTCTTCACAAACAGGCTGGCGGTGAACTTCCTGCAAGAGGGGCTGGCCCCTGCTGAGACAACGCTCGAGGATGGGCGCATCCTGCCCTTGCACGAAGCAGCCCAAATCCTGGCGGATCAAGGGCAGCCCACTATCATTCTGGCCGGTGACCGCTATGGCATGGGCTCTAGCCGCGACTGGGCGGCCAAAGGCGTGGCACTACTGAGCATCCGCGCCGTGCTCGCCAAAAGTTTCGAGCGCATCCACCGCACCAACCTGATCGGTATGGGCGTGGTACCGGTGCAGATAATTGACGGGTTCGATCCCAAGACGGCGGGCATTCGCGCCGGGGATCGCTTCGCTGTGAACCTGCCACCCGAGACGCTGATGCCTGATCTGGAAACTACTTTGCAGTGGCAGCGCGGCACCGAAGTGCTGGGCGATATCCGCTGCAAAGCGGCGGTGGACACATTCCAAGAGGTCGACCTGCTGCGACACGGCGGTGTCCTGTCAAAGATCTTGGGCTTCACCCTTGAAGGCCGCGAATAGAACGACCTGCTTTGAACGAATGGGGCAGAGCTGGCTGATACGGTTGTAACTGGAAATGCTAGGCAAATGCACTTTTTGAACTGCTTTCAATCTCACCAACGTCCAGTTTCGCGAATTTGAAGCCATTGGTAGGATCTGCAGCATTTTGCACTTTGGGCTCCCTACGGCTATTCGCTGCTTTTCGTATCATCGGCTGCTCGCAGCCCAAAGCGGACATCCAAGTGCTAGACAGCGCCGACAGGAAGGCCACTGAGCCGCCGTTCGCCGCAGTTGCATGATCCTATGTCCACAATGGCTGCAGCGCGCAGAAAGCAGACTTTGCAAAGTCCGGTTGACCACATTGTCCACCAAAGGCGACAGTTCTGCTTCGCGACTGGGCTATACATAGCCCTCAAAGCGTATTGTTTGCGGGACTTCAGTTGCACCGTTTTCCTGAGCGAGTAGGGCGCGTGCTGACGAAAAGGTAGCAAGCGCAAAAAGAACAAGAAGGGCCTTTATCATCGTAGCGCCTCGGATCCGGGTTTTGAACTTGGGCCGGGGTTCACAAATGATCGCCCCGGCCAGCGTCAGGGCAAACGAGGTAGTTCTTGCCCTGAAACATCGTACTTTCGCCTAATTTAGAAGATCACCGACGATGCCGACGGCATCGACCACGGTAGACAGGTCATTCGTAACTTCGAGGACTTCGTCATCGACCAGAATGTAGCGGTTTCCTTTGCCCGGCTCCCCAAGCTTCCATTTGGAAAGGTCCCCAATATCCTCGAACTCCAGGTCAGATGGGAGCTTGGCACCGCGCGTGTAGCGCTTGATCTGTCCAGGTGGTACAGCTTTTGGGCCTTTGCCGGGTTTGTCTTCTATCTGAATGCTGACATCACCGTTCTTGCCCCCCTTGTTCGGCTTTTTACCCTTGTTGTCTTTGGCATGGGCATCGCTGCCTCCAAGGATGAAAAACACAACTGCTAAGGCTGCAAGAATTCCGTATGCAATCTTCATAGATTGTTCCTTTGCTTCCCAACTTCATTCGACCGGCGTTGAAAATTCCGGCACGCGCTTGATCTCTCTTAGTTGCCCTTTGGCACACCCCTTAGTGACTGCCTTCACCCCGCATTAGAAAACGATCCGGGTTCTTAGACCGAACAGGGTAATCCGGTCCTGATCGGGATTAAGAAGCGGGTCGGAAATGAATTGTACCGATGGCGTGATCTGCAGTCCGGGTGAGATTGAAAAGCGGTAGAAAGCTTCAAGCGTGAACTGATCGCCATCTATGCCTCTTGCTTCGGCCCAGTTTAGGCCCAGACCGGCCAAATCGGTGTTGCGACCATAGTAACCGAGACCGGCAGAAATCGACCGTTCATAAAGCGCTGCGGTTCCCTTCGAGGCCCCTGCACGGAAGAACGGCATCCATTTATTGTCAACAAACCATGCGGCGGAAAACGCTGCGCCGTAATCTTCTGCTCGACTGCCATCGTCAGCCGCATCCGCATGCCAGAGGGTCAGATGGATATTGTCGAAGTAGATGCGATCAAAGCCGGACGTGTACCCAAGTTCGAGCGACTTGAAGAGATTGCCGTCGCTAAACACATCAAAGTTTGGATCGGACGGGTCGGCGTTTGCGTCTGATACGCTGGCAACGGCGTAGAGGTTCTCGCTCAGCTTTACCCCACCGGCAATACCAAGGCCTTGGTTGGGCGTGTTGATTGTCGGGTTGGTATTGAAAGACAGGTTTTGAAAACCACTGTAGGGGCTTACCAACCCGTAGATATCCACAAAGTCCGTTACATCAATCTGGCCGACTTGCAGCGCCCACGACCCATTCTCAGCCCTTTGGGTCCAGAACAAATTGGTCAGAAGCAAACCGTTGTCATTGAAGGCTGTTCCCGTGATTGAAAGGGCTCCGCCATCCAGCCCGAGAAATTGCGGAGCAACGTCAGTATAACTGTGCCTGTCTTCGATCTTGAATGTCAGAGACCCCCGTTCAGTTGCCTGCCAACTGCCGTAGAACCGCGCAATTCCGCTGGCTGCTTCGCCGGTTCCCAGATCAGCATCCGTGGTTTGGCCCAATGCCAGGTAGTCAATGTTGAACCGAAAACCACCCTCAGCCAGTCGGTCTTTCCACTGAAACCAACCCGGTGCGATGTTGCGTGGAAAATCGGAACGATATTGCGGATCGGTGAGCCCGTCTCCGGGCGCAAGATCGGCTTCGACTGAAGATGGCCCGGATAGTCCCTGAGCCGACGCTGCGCCAGCAAATGCAATGCTCAATGCGGCAACCAGAAGTCTTATCATTTTGACGCCTGTGCCCCACCGGTCTTGCGATTTCCTGCCGCGCGGATGCGATCAGCAGCACGCTGCTTCCATTCCAACCTGTCTGCCTCGGTTTCCAGAGTTTCGACACGTTCCGCCTCTAGCTGGAAAGTCGCATTCATAGGCATGAGGCCATCCACAACCATCATATTATGAACGGAAGGATCGATAGTCAGCGTGCCTGTCAGCCGAACGGGTTCGTGGAAATAGCTAGGCGCCCAGTCCCCGTTCAACCGCACACGGATCATCTGGTTAGGCGGAGGTGGAGGCATGTGGCTGCACATCCCTCTTTCTGGCACCAAATACGCCACAGGCCGGCCGTCCGGATCGCTTGGAGCAGGAATGGCAAAGCCCGCGAGTGTGATTGTTCTGCCGTCGAATTGCGGGTTTCCGCTCGTTCCAGCCTTTCTTCGACGTTCAGTCACAACCTCGCGCTGATCGAGTAACCAGTCGACGTCAATTCCGTCTGACACCAAGGCGTCTTCGGTCTCTGCTAAAAGCAATTGCCATTTCTGCCGTTCTTCGGCGCTGCCAACCTCCTGCTGCAACCTGCCGCGTATACGCACAACGAAAAGAACATCGTCGAACTGTTCGGGGCTGAGTTCACGATAGGGGTCATCAAAGACCTGCGCAGACGGATCTGGCAGATCTGCCCAGTCCAACGCGGTTCCAGGCGTCGCCGCAGCATCATAACCGCACAAAACCAACCCTGCGAATACTGCGGAGCAAAACCAATTTCGCATGAATGCTCTCCGGCTGCTTTATCTGGTCAATCCAGTGTGTTTTTGTAGATCACACCGTCCTTCATGATCAGGCGGATTGTTTCCGGGCTGTCCGGCCTCGGGTCCGCACCGAACCACTGATCGCCTGTTCCAACGACAGAGAAGTCTTCGAGGGGGTTGCCGTCTATCAGCAGGATGTCGGCATAGGCGCCTTCTTCGATCACACCCAGTTTGCCTTCCGGATAGGGGTTCATGAAATCACCGCTAAGTGCCGCGATCTCGCCACCTACCGAAGTTAGGGTTACCATCGACGCATAGGGGCCGAAGAAATGGTTATTCAGATGTTTCTCGTAGGCGATCTGGATGTTGCACGCTTCGACCGAGCCGACGCAATCGGTTTGGAAACCGCGCGGCGCCGGGCATTCCTTCATACTTGGAATGTAGGCTTCGAAGGTCGCCGAGGCCGATTTGGCCTTCCTCAAACTGTTGGGGTTGTTTTTCACGGAAGGAACATCAAGTAGGCCTGGATCAAATGCTGTGATGTTCGTCGTGATGTACGCTCCTTTTTCTTTCATCAAAGCAGAAATCTCGCAGTCAAAGTGAAATCCGTGTTCAATGGTTCTGACCCCTGCATTCAGGGCATTGATGATCGCTTCTTTGCGGTAGGAATGTGCCATGACATAGGTGCCGTACTCGTTGGCAACCTGAACAGCGGCCTCGATCTCTTCTTTCGAACCGGCGAGCAACTGCCATGGATCGAATGCCGAAATCACCCCACCTGATTGCATGAACTTCAATTGCGTGGCACCCATGCGCAGGTTGTTGCGGCCATACATGTAAATTTCGTCAACACCGTTGACCTGTTGGGCCATATTCAGAGTCCCAAAGTTGGTCACCCCACCCGGCGGAGATGTGAAGGATGCGAAATCGGCGTGACCACCACGTGTTCCGAGAAATGCCCCGGAAGGATAAAAGCGGGGGCCGACGATCTGGCCGGCGTCAATTGCGCGCCGCAGCCCGCCGCCAGCGCCCCCGGCATCGCGAACGGTCGTGAAGCCCTGCATCAGGTACATTTCGGCCATCCGGGTCCCGTGGATGGCGAAATCCTCCCAGGTCGAGTTGGTTTCCATCTCGGCAATCGATGGCCCCATGAGCATCAGGTGCGCGTGATTCTCTATAAAGCCCGGTGTCAGAGTGCGCCCACCGCCGTCGATAACCGTCGCGCTCGGCGCATCAATGGCATCGGTTGAGACGGACTTGATCAGATTGCCCTCGACCAGAACACTGGCATTTTCAATGCGTTGCTCATTCACACCGTCGAAGACATGCACGTTGGTAAACAGCGTTTGGGGTTCTTCTTGATCCTGAGCCTGCGCGGTCGCCGAAAAAGAAAGAACTGCCGCGACAATTGCCGTCGAGCAAAGAGACATTCGTAAGCCGGACATAAGTACTCCCTTCATATTCATGTTTTGCCAACTATAGTCTGGAATTCATTGGCTCGGTTGCCCCTTTTGAATTAGGATGTACGAATGTGACTGCAAAAATGGCCACTTCTTAAAGCTAATCCAACAAGGGTTATGAGCTTGCCTTTCAACTCCACCTCCCGAGAGCATAGCGAGGGCTTTGTTCGCCTCTCTTTAGCCGCTCCCTTTCTGCAATATCTCACCGAACGTAAGATCAATCCGCAACCAGCATTGGATCAGGTCGGCTTGAAAGCTGAACTGATGACTAACCCATCCGTGTTCGTTCACTCCGAGTTGGTTTACGGCTTGGTAAATGCTTTCTCAGAAGTATCAGGGGATCGATACCTAGGACTGAATGTAGGGGAAGCGTTTGACCTACAAGGATGGCCGCCCTTCGCTCAAGCCTTGCAATCTACAAAAACGCTGTTCGAGTTTTTTACCCGCTTTGTTGAGCTCGTGCCGCAGGAGTCCAATTCTGTGCGGCACAGCCTTGTCATTGAAGCAGACAAAGCGACTTATCGTATCGGGAGGCAACAGGAACCAACCGTCCCACCCATTCAGGTGACCGGTTTTGGTGCCGCAATCTATGTACGCCTATTGCAGACCGTCGTCGGAGAGTCCTGGGACTCTTCCCGTGTGCGATGGGAAAGCAGATACATCAATGGGCTGCCTATCGACTACAAAGGGATCGAGGTTGGCCTTGGGACTGATCCCGGAATGCAAATTAGTTTTCCTGTGGAATGGTTGTTTTTGCACCACGTCTCTGAGGGTTCTGCCAAGCCCATAGCATCACTTCGACAAGATGAAGAAGTAACCGTGGTGGCAGCTTTGCGATCTGTCTTACGCGACAAACTGGATGAAACCGATTTGGGACCAGAGATGGTGGCTGGAATGCTGGGAATACAACCGGAACGGTTTCTGAAAGCGCTTCAAAAACAAGGCACAACGCTACCGCGCGAAATCAAACGGCTGCGTATCGATGTCGCCAAGGAGCACCTCAAACAAAACCAGATGACAATTGCAGAGATCGGACTGATGCTCGGCTATTCTGACAAGTCCCATTTCACTCGCTTTTTCCGAGGTCAGACCGGAATGACACCGACCAAGTTCCGAAGCAAGTAAATGTGGTCGAGCCAAATGAACGCTTCGAAGATTAGGTCCTCGTGGGATCAGTTCGGAGAAGTTGTAGTGCGACGTTGAACAGGTTAGTCGACGACATGAATGGTTGGTTGCCACCGCCGATACAACCTCTGCAACTGGCCGTTTCGTTGTGTATTTCGGAGTTAGCAAAGCTTGGTTGCGAAGGTCCGCTTCGGGCTGTTTGCGGTCCAATGCATATTCAGCGCCCAGGTTATGCAGCGATGACCGGTTAGGGCTCGGTCTGCCCAAGATCCTTTAAGGCGTGAAAGTCCGCTTTCAGGAATCGACCTTGAGTTTACAAAGGTCGCTATCTCCACAAACCGCATCTATGCGACATGTCGGTCCGCAGTTCTTTTGTCACCGCAAACTGACAGGAGTCATGTCAGAAACCGCCGAGATGATCGCCGGAAAGTCGGCATTCAGAGCCTTCAATATGACAATCGTTTCTACGATGTCTAACCGGCGTTCTGCCAATTCATACTTTCCAACATAAGATGGAGGCTTGCCCAGCAACTTCGCTAAACCAGCCTGTGATAGCCCAGCCTCGTGTCTGAGTCTGATGAGTTCGCTCAACAGGAACTGATAAGCCTCTGATCTTACGGCACCTGCCACTGCTCATGACCTTTAACGTGTGGACACAAGCAGCTACCCCTGTTATGGGATTAACCCCAAATTGGGGGTATTGTGCGGCGATCCCGCTGCAACTTCATGCTGAGCCAGAATGCGTAGGAGATCGACACATGCAGATTTCAGTTCAAAAACGGCAACCTCCCGTTGACCGTTCAGCTTTGTATGGTGATTACGCCGGAGATATTCTGAGCACCCCTTACGGTGAGGAACTGCTCCGTGATCGAGCGGCATATATGTTCATCACCGGCCACTTTCCTTCGCACCTGCGACCGAAGACAAATGGTTATCTTCGGCAGATCAGCCATATGTATCGCCGACCTACAAGCCTTGATGGTCGCTTCGGGCATCGCAAACTCAAAGATGATGCGATCCGTGCCCTCAGGCTCAATGAACATGACATGGTGAAAGCCGTTCGGGCAAAAATCCGAGAAGGTTACTTCATCCAAAAGAGCCGCGGATTGGGCACCCGGAATGGTTTCACAAAGGTATTCATGTTCGCGATAGAAGATGGCGTGGAAGTTGATCCGATCACGGTGACCTTACAGGGCGCGATTAAGCCGGGTTGGGATTGAACCGGTTGCTCAGCGTAACACGGCAGACTGGATTTGAATGTGTTACGAGAGTGTTAGCGCACGGTTCGAGATTTTCTATCAAAGCCCAACGCAGATAAACTGAGGCCACTGTCAACCACCAGCCGTAATAGCTGGGCCGCAATCATTGGGAGAAAACAGGACGGCTCTTCGTCCTGAGAGCACTCGATGGCAATGATCCTGACCTCTTTTGAGGTCAGTGTTTTGCTGTGTGGAGTGCGCTCCCCTGCCAAACAACACGATCATTGCCTCGTGCGGTTCCTTCAGAAGGACCACTGCTTTGACGTGTTCGTCTACCAATCCCAAGGGCAATCTGCCCGAAGTCGCCTTTCCCAAATCCCTAATCGATTTAGTGCACCTGCTGGCCCGTGACGCGGCGCAGTCGGATTTCGCATCACGTTGCAACGGTTGCAACGCGGAGGTGGATCATGGTTGATCTGCCGATTTCAGAGGATGCTGTCTATCTCAGCGTGCGCGATGTCGCCACGCTGTTTCGCATCAGCACCAAGACTGTTCGTCGCTGGATCAAATCCGGTGACCTGCCTGCCACCCGATTGGGTCGCGATTGGCGCGTTGCCCGCAGTGATCTGCACACCCTTGCCAAGCTACGCGGCAATCAGGCTGCGGCCCATGTGCTCTAAACCCCTCATATTCATCGACTTTTCCGGTGGTCGGGGAAACGGGGACGTAAACTTTGGATTTAAATTCACACCCTTGGCTTCCCGAATGTCCGCAAGAGGACCGCCATGGGCCTGCCTGTCCTCAATTGTCCCCTTTTGTCCTTATTTCAAAACCGAAGAGGTTTATCGTGACTCATCACCAAGATATCCACCCCCCAGCAACTTTGGCCGAAGTGTTAGAAGCGCTGAAGGCCAACCCAGACCCTGACAAGAAGCGTCAGCAGTCCATGCTATCCGCGATCTCACGCATTAGCACATACTTGAACCGACCACCCTCAGATATCCCAACCGACATACCGCAACTGCGCAAACTTCTGGCATCGTTGCATCCGGCAGCCTGTGGTGTGAAGCCTAAAACCCTCAGCACGACCATAAGCGATTTGGCCAGAGCGTTGCGGATGGTCGGCGTCTTGCAAGACGTAGAAGCTAAGTCTGACCCGACACAGGAGTGGGACACATTTCTTAAGGCCGTGCAGTCCAGCCATCAGGTTTGGGGCTTGATGCGTTTTGCACGCTATTGCAGTGCCCGGTCGATCCAACCGACAGAGGTCAACAGCGAAGTCGTTCAGGCATTTCAGACAGCCCTTGATGCTGTGTTGCTGAAGAATGAGCCGGTCAGGCATATTCAATCCATGATCGACACATGGAACCATGTGATTGGCAAACACGGTCTCGACCTTCCTCGCTTGGAGCGTTTGTCATCGGACCGCTATGTGGCCCGCCCGCTGACGGACTACCCGCAAAGCCTGCAAGCAGAGATCAACGCCTATATCGAACGCTTGGCGCAACGCGATATCTTCAGCGACGACGGACCGGACAAACCTCTGCGCGAGACTAG
Organism: Ruegeria sp. K11; assembly: GCF_056531905.1. Taxonomy (NCBI): domain Bacteria; kingdom Pseudomonadati; phylum Pseudomonadota; class Alphaproteobacteria; order Rhodobacterales; family Roseobacteraceae; genus Ruegeria; species Ruegeria sp. K11. The sequence goes on along the minus strand of NZ_JBQFMP010000022.1, from coordinate 4,108 downwards.
CCTGCGCAACACCGAAGCACATCTGCGTCAAGTGCTGGACACATTGGTCACTACGGGTCGCAACCCGGAAGACTTCACCAGCCTTTCAGTATTGGTCACGCCAGATTGTCTTAAAACTGCCTTTCTGGCGATGATGGATCGACAGGAGAGCAATTCTCCACCGTCCGGGTTGAGCAATATAGCCGCAACCTGTATCGCGATTGGAAGGCACCATCTGAACTTGCCGGAAGACGTTATCAAGGCACTCAAAGCCATCCACAAACGGGTCGCTACGACCCCGCGCGGTATGAGCAACAAAAACGCGGAACGCCTCGCGCAGTTCAACGAATGGGAGAACGTGGCCTTGTTGCTAAGTCTACCAGATACGCTGATGTTACGTGCGAATGACAATCCAACCCGGCGCGACAGCGCTTTGGCGGCGATGCACGCTGCGGCACTGACCATCCTCTTGAGTTGCCCCATGCGTGTCAAAAACCTCGCGGGGCTTGATCTGGACAAACATCTGATAAAGGCCCGCTCTGGCACGCATACTTTGTATTCCATTCGCATCGAAGGGATCGAGGTTAAGAACGGTGAGCCGATTGAAGTTAAAATGAACGCCTGCAGTTCTAGGCTCATACACCGCTACATCATGCAATTCCGTCCGCAGATTTCTCAGGTGGGAGGGCGCGCCCTATTCCCCCGCAGCAGCGACGGGAAGCCCCGAGCGTCCAGCAATTTTGGCGGCGAACTCACCCAGCGTGTCTTACGCGAGACTGGATTGAAGGTGCACCCGCATTTGTTCCGGCACATTGCTGCAAAGCTTTACCTCGAGAAGCGCCCTGGTGATTTCGAAACGGTACGACGCCTGCTCAAACATAAACGGCTCCAGACCACGATGGATTTCTACGCATCACTCAGCAACCAGTGGGCACATGACCACTACGACGAGGTGGTTCTTTCCAAATGGAAAGGCAAACCCGATGACTAAGACGATCCCTCTTGTTCTTCCTTACAAAGATTGGCCCCAGGCGGATAAAACCGCCTGGGAGGCCTTGTTCGCAACTGGTGACATCTTTGACGGTATGGGACCATGCGTTGATTGGTCTGACGGCAGCCGAAAAAAACGACGCCAGAGTTATGGTTACTGGCTGTCATGGGTGGCACGGCGTCAGCCAACGCTCTTGGAACACCGACCAACGGGCCGCATCACCAAAGATGCGGTGCTTGCTTTTTTGCAAGAGGCGGAGACACGCGTTGGCGCTGTCACACTCAAAAATCTGGTAAGTGACCTGTACGTCCTCGCGGTCGCCATGTACCCATCTGGTGATTGGGATTGGTTAAACCGTCTTTTTAACCGCTTAAACCATCTCGCGGATCGCAAGAATCTACCAAAACCAGTGCCAATCTCAGCGGATGAGATTTTGGGTAAAAGCCTAATATGCTTGGAAGATATCGAGAACGATCCTTCGCTCAGCGACTTGAAGCGTGCAATCCGGTTCCGCCAATCATTGATGATAGCCTTTCTCGTTTCGCGCCCAGTGCGTCGGCGTGCCTTGTTGGCGATGACAGCAGATCAGCATCTGCTCAAAACCAAAGAAGGATTCAAATTGGTTTTCTCGGCTGAGGACATGAAAGACAAGAAGGCCCGTTGGTCTCCTCTTCCTAAGGCCTTGGTCAATCCCATGTTGACCTATCTGGATAGGCATCGACCAATCCTGCTTGGGCCCAAGAAATCCAATGCGCTCTGGATCAATCAGTATGGCGATCCGATCACCCCGGATGGTCTCTCACGTGAGTTACCCAAAGTGACAAAACGTCTGCTGGGCGTTGAACTCCGACCGCACAAATTTCGGCACATCGCGGCCACCACGATTGCAGAGACAGACCCGGAACACGTGGGCATCATCCGGGACATCCTGGGGCATGCAACTCTGGATATGGCGGAGAAGCACTATAACCGCGCCTCCGGCCTATCCGCCTGTGATGCATACCAGAGTGTCGTCAATCAACTCAAAAAGTCTCAGCGTTGATATGGACCGGTTCTTTGATGAGGAGGCATGGTGGGCGTCGGAATGAACACAAGGATCAAATGATCCTTGGAGATCCATTGTTCGATTGTCAGAAAGAAAGAAACACCTAGGAAGACACTTCCATCGGGTCTCTCCGACGCCCAGACCCAGCCTGTCTTATTTGACACTTATCATCAATAGCTAAATCACTGATTTTGTTACATATGTAGCCTTCACAAAGTGCCCAGTCTCATTGCAACTGTTGCAACGGAAAATATGGCCACGAAGAGAACAGCGACGAACGACCATTGCAACGAGTTGCAATCGAAAGTGGAAGACATGGTCCAATCCATGCCTATAATGGGTTGGGCCAACCAGTTTCTCAGTCCGAAAGGCCCGACCTATGCGCGCCGCCATCTACGCCCGCTACTCCACCGATCTTCAAAGTGACGCCTCCATTGAGGACCAACATCGGCTGTGCCTGCGTCTGATTAACAGCAATGGCTGGCAGGAGGCAGAGACCTATTCTGACAGGGGACTGAGCGGAGCGTCACACCTGCGCCCCGGCTATCAGTGTCTTTTGGAAGATGCGCGATGCAATGTCTTCGATGTCGTCTTGGCCGAAGGTCTCGACCGCATCAGCCGCGATCAGGAACATATCGCGGCCTTCTTCAAACAAATGCGATTTCAGGGCATCCCGATTGTCACTGTGGCAGAGGGGGAGATTTCAGAACTTCACATCGGTCTCAAAGGCACCATGAGCAGCCTGTTCCTGAAAGACCTGGCTCAAAAGACCCATCGCGGGCTGGAGGGGCGCGTGCGCAAAGGCAAATCAGCCGGTGGTATCACCTACGGCTATGACGTTGTGCGGGACATGAGCGCAGACGAGTCCGTGACGACAGGGGAACGCAAAATCAACAATGTTCAGGCTGAGATTGTCCGACGCATCTTTCGTGACTACAGCCACGGGCTAAGCCCACGTGCCATCGCCGCAAACTTGAACAATGAGGGCATCCCAGGGCCACGCGGCACGTGGGGGGCATCAACCATCTACGGCAATCACCAACGCGGCACTGGCATCTTGAACAACGAACTTTATATCGGGCGGCTAGTCTGGAACCGGCAGCGTTTCGTCAAAGATCCAAACACCGGAAAGCGACAAGCCCGACCGAACCCACCCGAAGACTGGGTGATCGAAGACGTTCCTGATCTGCGGATCGTGTCCGATGACCTTTGGTACGCGGTGAAGGCGCGGCAGGAAAAAGCACGGAATGCCGCCATCAGCGACGGCATCAAGAAGCTGGGCCGCTCCAAGCGGGCACGGCATCTGTTTTCGGGTATGCTGACCTGTGGGTGTTGTGGCGGCGGCGTCATTCAAGTCGGCAAACACTATTACGGCTGCTCCACTCAACGGAACAAAGGCACCTGCGGCAACCGCCTCACTATCAAACGCGCGGACCTCGAAGATCGCGTTCTCTCCGGGCTCAAGGAACAGTTGTTGCACCCTAGTCTAATCGCGGAATTCACCAAAGCTTATCAAGAGGAATACAACCGTCTTGCCGGGTCCATTCAACAGGAACGGAGTAGCGCGACACGTGATCTGGCGCAGATCGAGCGCAAGATTGCACATCTCATAGACGCCATCAGCGATGGCATGTTTCACGCCAGCATGAAGGATAAGCTGACAGCGTTGGAGGTCCGCAAATCCGAACTCGAAGCCCTGATCGCCTCCGCCTCTGATGAACCACCGGTTTTGCTGCATCCCGGATTGTCCGATGTGTATCGGGAACAAGTCGCCAATTTGACCACGGCATTGCGCGATACCTCTTCGCAAGCTGAGGCAACATCCATCATTCGCGGGCTGTTGTCAGAGATTCGTTTGGTCCCGGAAGATGGAACTTATGCGATTGAATTGGTTGGGGAACTTGCGGGCTTGCTTGCGTTGGGTGTGTCCCAGAATGAACAAAGCCGCCCTGGGGCGGCTTGTTCGACACTTTGTTCGACCGCGCTGGTTGCGGGAGCAGGATTTGCACCTCTGACCTTCAGGTTATGAGCCTGACGAGGTTTGATCGTTAAGCAAACAGTCCGGTGGACTGTTTGTGGATCGAACGTGCTGT